>NZ_JBBBEI010000030.1:0-59506 GCF_037132455.1 Huijunlia imazamoxiresistens
CAAAATAAAGAAAAACCCAAGCCCCTTCCAATAGCTTAAAATAAAAAAGAGGCTGCCTACTTTTGAGACAGCCTCTTTGTTTTTGCCTGGCGTACCAGATTTCCAACCATTAAATAGAAAAAGTCCTGGCCTAGGGTACCTGGAACAGTTCCAGCAGTTGGCGGGCCTGGCGTTCGTTGTCGGCTTCTTCCAGCATGTGGTGCAGGTCCAGCAGTTCCTCTTCCGACAGGATCAATTTGCAGGCCTCGTGGTTGGTGTGGAGCATAATGTTCTTGGCCGCCTTGTTCGGGCAGGGAATGTACTCCCGCAGGGTGCAGCGCACCTGCCGGTGCAGCTGGTCGAACCCGTCCGGGTCGAGGGTCAGCACGAGGTTGCCGAAGCCTATTTGCAGCTTGGCGCAATCGGGGCAGCGGACAACATAGCCTACCTGCTGGTCGTGATACAACGTCTGGATCTGGCACATGGGGTGTTTTTGTCCAAATTTGAACCTCCTTTTCCGCAACGGCTTTTTAAATAGGGAAAAACTGTTTACCAATTACGGAATAGATGATCCGCTGTTGCCATTCCTTAGCGGCGGGCCGGCGGTTGTTCGCGGGCCAGCGGTGCCGTGCGGACCACCCGGCCGTCGGCGCCCACCACCCGCAGGCGGTAGCGGCTCCGGCCCGGCCAGGGGGTGAGGCCCAGGGAGTAGGACCGGGGCCGGCGGCTGTCGCCCCGGCCCCGAACCGAATCGGCGGCCTGGTAGCGCCCGCCGTTGCGCGCCCGTTCCAGCACCAGCCAGGTGGTGTTCATTTCGTAGGTCGTTTGCCAGTGGAAGCGCAGCCGGTTGCCCGCCACTACCGCCCGGAAATTCCGGACGATCGCGGGCCGGGCCAGCAGGCGGGTGTCGTAGCGGGCCAGCACCGGGTAGTGGTCCGTAGTGGTGGCGCCGTAGCTGCGCACCCAGCCCGCCACGTAGGTAGCCACCTGCGCCGACTGCGGCACGTAGGCCACGCCCATTTCATTGGAGGCCACCTGGTGGTCAATCATATTGTCATTGGATACGGTGGAGCGCTGCCCCCCCTGGCTCAGGGGCAGCGTGGGAAAGGCGTAGCGGGCCGTGTCGGCGGTAAAGTCGCTGTACGACGACATCCCGCCGGGAATGCCCGGGGCGATGGTGGCGTCCAGGTCGTCGTTGAAATCGCCCAGCAGCAGTACCGGGCTGAAGGGGAATTGCCGGTCGAGGCTGTCCTTCAGCTCCCGCGCCCCGTTGCGGCGGCGCTCCCAGGACAGGGTCTTTTCGGCCGGCGTGCCGGTATTGGCCTTGCCATGGAGCAGCACCAGCACGATCTCGGTGGTGGCGCCTTCCAGCGTGACGGCCGCCTGCATCAGGAAGGGGAAGCGGCCGCTGGACCAGTTATGGCCCGCCTGGGGGCTGCCGCCGCTGCGCAGCACGCCCCTGGTGCCGCGGTTGGTGACCACCGACCGGCGGTACACAAAGCACAGCTTCTGGCTTGCGGCATAGTCGGTATCACTGGGATTGTCGGCATAGGAGCCGTAGGGGGCCAGGGCGTAGCCATAGCCCGGAAGGGCGGCCACCAGCTGCTTCAGGCGAGCCGTGTCCACCACTTCCGAAAGCGCATATACGTCGGCGTTGAGCCGCTTCAGGATGGTCAGCACGTTCTGTTGCTGCAGGCTGTCGTTGGCCGGGTCCATTTTGGGGCTTCCGAACCATTCCACGTTCCAGTTGACCACTTTCAGCGAGCGCAGGCTGGTACCTGCAAGGGGGACGGCTGCCTGGCGGATGGTGCCGGTGCGGCCCTGCAACGTTCCGCTGTAAGCGGTATGGGCCGCGGACGGGTTGAAACGGACGTACAGCTTTTGCGGACCGCGGGCAAAGGCTGCCTTTGGGAGCACCACCTGCCGGCCGAAGTGCAGGCTGTCGGCAGAAAGGCGGAAACCGGCAGGAGCGGTAAAGGTGAGGGGAGTGGAGAGGTTGTAGTCCTCCACCGTCAGCGCCTGAACGGGCGAAGCCGTGCCTGCCCGCGCATAGTCGAAATCAAGCCTTGCGGGCGACGTCCGTACCACCGGCTGCGGCGCCCTGCCGGTGGTGATCGTCACGTTGTCGACGGTCCAGCGCGAGGCGCCCCTGCCGGGAGCCGAGGTGTACACAAAGGCCAGGTACACCTTTGGGGCCGCCACCGCGGACAGGTCTATTTCGGCCGAGGAGGTCCATTGCGCGGAATTGGGGGCGGGAAAATGCCCGTCGATCTCCGTCCAGGTAAAATTCTTCGGGTCGCCGGTACCGTTATAGTCCTTCGATGCCACCAGTTTCAGGGAGGGGCCTTCAAAGGCCGAGACCGAAGAAAAGGAAAGCACCGGGTAAGCGGTACCCGACAGGTCGAGGGCAGGGGAGATGAGCCAGTCCTCGTTTGTGGCGGCGCCGCCCTGGGCAAAGCCGTTGATCTGCACCCCGCCGGTGCCGTCTTCCCCAAAGGTGGGCACGCAGCTCCAGGTCTGCGCCCCCAGGACGCTGTACTGGCTAAAACCGCCCAGCGGAAGGGCCGCGCAGTTGTTGAAATCAACGGAGAGCGGGACGGCCGCGGGGCGGGCGCCCTGTGCCTTCAGTAAAGAAGGCGTTGCCATCGTGGAAAAGAACACAACGAGCAAGAACAGAACGCTGCGCATGGCGGTGAAGTTTGCGGGTGATGCTTAAAGGTAGGAAACCTTATGGCAACTGCCGGTGAGGGATCGTACCCGGAACCCTGCCTGCCGGTAGTTACCTTGCCAGGACCTTGCTGATAGCGGAGATCGCAGGCGCAAAGAAATAGCCGCCTCCCGTTGGCGTTACCCATTCCTCGTGGAAGCGGATGCGCAGGGGGCCGGCAGGGGCCGGGAATTCGATAAACCGCTCCCGGCCCGCCGCGCCGCCGTTTTGTCCAATAATGGGATCGTGCCCGCCAAAATTGGGCTGCACCGGGGAATTGCACCACCGGCGCTGTAAAAATTCGAACTGGTGCTCCATGCTGCCCGCATAGCTGAGGAACATCAGTCCCCGTTCCTGTTGCAGAAGGTCCTTGCCGGGATTTTTGATCCCGATCACCGGCGGACCATAAGGAATGCCTCTTCGCAGGATCGTCCGGGCCAGGTTGTCCTGGGGTTTGCCCAGGTCGGTGGCGCTGTCACGCGGGTTCACCTTGCGGATGTGGGCGAAATGAGGACATACGGAGGCGAGAAAATCTCCCATGCCCTGCGGAAAGGCATCGCCGGGATAGCCGGGCACCGCATGGAGATCGGCGGGGCGGGCGGGATCGTCAAAAAGGAAATGGTTATTGGCAAAGGTATCGGCTCCAAGTGCAGGGGCATCGGCTTCGGGACTGCGCAGGATGGGGGCGCCGCTCGGCCACCGGCCAATGAGCATGGCCGCGACCTTATCCGGGCTGAGCCCGGCATGGGTGGCGGTAAGGAAAACGAAGTTCCAGAAGGCGGGAACATCCTGTTGCAGCCTTCGGACCACCAGGTAGGAGCCCCGGGCGGCCCATTTCGGAAAATCACCGGCCGGCGGGACGGGATGATAGAGGTGGTCGGTACCCTGGCGTTGTTCGCCGAGTAAAAACTGTCCCGGCCAGGCCAGTAATTGTCCCGGCTTGGCGAAAAACAGCCTCCGGGGGTCTTTTGGGGAAAAATACCGGGGCGTGATGTAGTCGCCGGGAGCTGTGGATAGCTTGCCCCGGATGCCCGGCTGGGAAACGCCGTCCTTGAACCCGAAGTGTTCGTGGCCGCGGAAGTTGCCGGGAAGGGTATCACCGCGCTGGTGACAAATCAGCTGCAGGCCGGCGCCTTCTGCCTTTTTGAGGACCACGTCCACCGTTTCTTCCAGCAGTGCAGGGCTGTCCGAGGCCACGATGACGACTATATCCGCTTCGTTATGGGGGCCGCCGACCACCCAGTGGGAGGGGTGTCCTTTATGAGCAGGATCCGTCGGGTCTCCCAAAAGGGCGGAGCGCTGTGCCAGTCCCTGGCGAAAGCTTTGGTCGCCAAAAGCATCGGCCTCTTTGGCACTTTCCAGTAAAGCAATGGCGCGGTGGGAAAAGGCGATATTGATCCAGGTGGAGCACAGCATGGTAATGGGTTCCCCCACTTTCAGCTTCAGGGCACGGAACAGCCGCCGGAAGGCCAGTACTTCTTCCATGGAGGCCAGGAAGGGGACGATCCACTTTAAAAAGACTTTGCCTTTTTTGGGGTCGCCGATGGAAAAAAACAGGAAGGTCTGGTGGTCTTTATTGAAGCCCGGGATGATGTTTCCCTGGATATCGTCCTGGGCGGCGGAGTCGTACACCGGTTCGGGGTCCGATCCCGGGACGTCTTCCTTGACCGTTGGCGTCAGGATCGGGATTTTGATGTCTTTCGGTTCGGGGGCGGGGATAAACTTAAAATTGGCGATCAGTTTCTCCACGGCTTTCCGGTCCGTTTGTGCAGCAGGGATGGTAACTTCTTTCATATGGTTCGTCGATAAAGGGTCATGTCTTTGCAGGTCGGTGTTTTTTATTTCGTTGCCGGTGCGCCCATCGTGCTGGTAAGACTTACGGTAACCAGTTCCGCCAGCTGGCCGCCATACGTGATCGGGCGCCCCCCGATGCGGAGGTCGCCTACCACGAAGCCCAAAGAAGCAGGCACTTCGTATTCCAGGCGCAGCACCATTCCCGGTGTTCCGCGTACGATGCGCCAGTAGTTTTCCGCAGGACTGCCGTCGGGATGGGTGATGCCGCTGTTATCCCAGCCGGCTATATAAAGGCCGATGGGATTTTTCAGGCTCACGGATAGCCCTTTCCGGATCAGCATATGGATATCGAAGGAAATCCTTGGATCTGCGGACGTCAGGCGGTCCGCCAGTGCCGGGCGCGCCTCGTAGTTGTCGTTGTAGGGGGCAGGAGATTTCACGGCATCCCGGGAAAGACCGATGGCCGCGTTAAAGGAATTGGCCGGGTGGATATAATGGACAATACCGTGGGTCGTGTTCCATTTATTGAATTTGTTGTACACCCCCTTCGTGTGCAGGTCCTTTTCCATTACTTCAGGGCTCACCAGTTCCCGGTACAGGCGCACCACCGCCTCCCGGTCCACGGCCCAGAGTTCCTGGTAATAGTCGGCGGTTTCGGTGACGAAGGTGACTTTGGTAATTTTGCCTCCCGACCGGTCCGCTTTCCATTCGAAGTATTCGATCTGGGGCATGCGCTGCGTTTCATCCGCGTCGGCGGTGATGAAGGCCGAGGACCCGTCGCCGCTTTGGGCGCCGTTCTGAAGCAGTTCCCGGGGAAAGCCCATCCAGGTCATTGGCTTTTCGGCATGAACGGGAAGGTCGGTAAGGGTAGGGTTGTAAAAAACGCCGCCACCGTTTCCTTTGCGGGTCCTGCCCATGAGTCCGGAAATAAAGGCGCTCCAGCGGTCGTAGAAGGGGGAGCCGGCGGGAACGTCCTGTAAATGGGCGGGGGGGTCAAAGCGTGGTAAAGGGGGCATATGGTTTTTGTTTCGTTTTCCGATGAAACAGGTCCGGATCCGCGTCCGGACCGTTTGCGGGAAAGGTTTCCGCCTCCCGCTCCTGATGCGTTGGCCAGGAGGTTCGTAAAGTAAACAAAACACGTTGTGTATGCAAATTTTCGAAGCTTCCTAACAGGCGCGGAAGCGGGAATCGAAAGGATGGCCTTTTCCACTCATTTTTCAAGTAAGTAGGCATAAAGCCCAAAAATGCATCATGGTTTTTTGGCATTTTTGGGTCGAAGTGCAATGGCAGGGGCATGGCTGTAACAAGCTTTTTGAGTACACCATGAATATATTAACTTTAGCTGCCAAACAAAACCGGTTTGTGACTCAGCAGGCGAAGCTTTGCGCCTAGGTGGCGCTTTTTATTAGGCGCATTTTGGGTATTCAAATTGGTGATGATACGTTATTGTAGTAGTTGGTTTGGGCATGCGTTCAGGATGGCAAATTTAAATACTCCAAATGCGAATTTGTAAGTGTGTGATTATGTGGTAATTGGTAAAAGATGAGCGGAAAAGTAAACGAATGCGTAAGTTCGGAAAATAACAGTTGGCTGAAATGCCTGGGGGCAACCTTTTATGGAAAATAAGTAGATTTGTAGCCATCCAGCAGTATGACATTAATTGACCAACATACAAGGGAGATTCGGGAACTGTGCTTAAAGCATGGGGTTAGACGTCTCTATGCCTTTGGTTCAGTTCTTACTGATCAGCTAAAGCAGGATAGCGATGTTGACTTTCTTGTTGTATTTGAGCCTATAGAACTCGCCAAATATGCTGACAACTACTTCAATTTGAAATTTGCTTTAGAAGATACACTTCATCGTCCTGTTGATCTTTTGGAAGAGAAGGCAATTAAAAACCCTTTTTTCAAGCAGGCAATAGAAAAACAGCTCCGCCTTATTTATGGATATAGAGATTAAGACCTGGATCTATGATATCCTGGCATCAATTCAAGAGATTGATACTTTTATAGCAGATGTACCTGATTTTGCCACTTACCAAAACGACATAAAGACAAAAAGAGCCATAGAAAGAAACCTGGAGATCATTGGCGAAGCTATGAACAGAGTGCTGAAAAAAGATGCTTCAATCCAGTTTACCAACTCCCGAAGAATCGTAGAAACAAGAAATAGGATCATTCATGGCTATGATACGGTTTCTGATGAAATCTTATGGAGTATTATCTCAACCCATATCCCTATACTAAAACAAGAAGCAGAACGGTACTTGAGCGAATAGCACATCAGCCAACATTAGCTTAGTGAAAGCAGGGCTGATGAATATGGCTTCAAGATGTTATCCTTAATGAGCGACAGCAAATTTGTGAAGCGGCGGAATACAAATGCCCAGCCTTCACAAAGCTTTTAATCGTTGCCTGCAAGCTTATCATGAGACCTTACGAACTCACAAATGACCAAAGACGCTATTTCGGACTGACTCCGGTTGCAGACCAGTGGGACAGAGTTGTTTTAAGCGACATTGTCATCGTTTATTTTCACAAAAACAAAGTTGTAAAAGTTCTTAGCTATGAATTTGGCTATCTGGAATACGACACCGACATTGATACAGAAGACAGGAAAATTTTACTGCCAAAGACCGCAAGAGGAAGACCCCAGAATCTGACAATTTCAAGGTTGTTGAAAATTAAAGGTTGTGGTGTTCAATTCTCCGGTTCATTCTGGGGCGGCGGCATGACTGTCTACGACAACCGTAGAAACTTGTTTTTCATCAAAAGTTTTCCAGAGGACGGTTCTATTCAAACCTATCAGGACATTGACAACTGGATTGCCAATTACATACGAAGAGCATCTAAAGGCAATTTTGAATGGCTTGATAAGCAACTCACTAAAAAACGGTTAACGATAAAAGTAAAGGAAGGTGACTTTATCGCTTTTAAAATCGGACATAATGAATATGGATTTGCAAGAATTCTGCTTGATGTGTACAAAGCAAGGAAAGAAAACCTGCTTGTCAGCCCTAGAATAAATTATGTTCATCCCCGCTCTTTGCTTGTAGCACCTTATGCTTATTATGCAAATTCTTTGGACATTGATCTTGATGCAGTTGCGGCGAAGAAGACTTTGCCATCCTTGTTTATTTTCGATCTTGACGTGTACCGTGGAGAAATGCCTGTTGTGGGGCACAAGCCTTTAGGAGACAATGAGTTGAGAATACCATATCCGGCAGAGACATCAACAGCTATTACTATTCCATATTCAAAGACCGATATTGAGACATTCATTGCAACAAATGGGGCATCTCTAAATGCGTAAGGACAGAAGCCAGCAGGCAACATGGGTTTGGCGCAATACAGGCTGATGAACATAGGCTAAACAGTTGAAATTCTATATATCTTCATTGCAAAATTGAGGCTGACGAAACACCGAATACCGGTACTGCCGCAAAGCCCCCGAACGTCAAACTGTCTAAAAACTATTGCCATTTGAGTCTGTTCAAAGGGGGGAAAGTAAAAGAAACGTAGAACTTATGTGGCTGATCAACCAATTGGTGCCCGATCATAATACCATCTCGAATTTCAGAAAAGACAATGAAAAGGCTATTCGAAAAGTATTTCGCCACACGGTATCCATATCAAAACAGGGCTAAGGTTCTATTCTGTTTTTTCCTGCTTTTTACCTGTTCCAGGGAAAAGCAGCCGTATAATGCTTTATAGCGACTTCATTAATCCTTAAATTCGAGCAAAAGATCAGTTTTTAGACGAACTGACGTTAGCAGTAATTAAAAACCAATCTACACTAATTGAAATCTAAGTTACCTTCCAAAGCTTTGAAAATTGACTTCATCTTATTCTTATCATTTGGGGTACTCATCTGGATAGTAAATATCATTGTGCAGAGTAGTTTTCCTGGAAGCAACTTGTTCCCGTTTTTCATACGTTCGACAATATTGCTGTTTAATTTGATACTAACTTACTATTTGAATTTCAAGTTTAGCAGAAAAAACCTTTTGGTTTTCGATACACTGAAATTCAAACCCGGAGGTATTAAATACTATTTGGGTGGAATTGTATTAGGGTGCTTATTGATTGCAACAATTTGGACTATTGTTTATCTGATTTATCCATTTGAGATAAGAAAGAATCCCTATTCAAAAATCAATCTGGGCACTGATATAATCTCTTACAGTTTAGGTAATACCCTTGAAGAGTTATTATTCAGAGGCTTTATATTGGTAGCTTCTGTAAAGTTTTGGGGGCAAATAGGCGGTGTGCTCTTTGTGTCATTATTGTTTGGACTTTTTCATTTACAAGGAACTGGGCTAACAGCAAATGGGTTGAGCCTGGTTATGACGACTTTTACAATGTCATTGCTTTTTATTTCCGTTATTTACTTTACAACATCAATTTGGACAGCAGTCACACTTCATATAACTGGAAATGTTCTGTTGCATAGTTTAGGGTTTGATGGATCGAACTATGGAATATTTCAAATAAAATTTGCTGCTTCAAGTATAAATGGACTTGTTCTCACTTTGATATATGAAATTGTCGTAATTGCTTTTGCGTTAGCAATTTTTATAAAAGGGAAGAGCAAATATAAAATGCTCCTACCCGTGTATTTATGAAATTGTGGCTGTTGGTTAAACATTCGGCTTTATAATGCTGCGACGGGGGGACTTTCAGCCTAAACACGCTTTCCGGCTACGATTCCGGCTCAGCGAACAAATCCAAGCTTTTAATTCTTATCTTCAGCTTTAATGCAAATATGGCCTGAATTCCAGGGCGACGGATCATAGAATTCCGACACGAACCTTAAGCCCCGGACCGTTGTAAGCAACCAAGTAGATCCAATGAAAGTTAATAAATATATATTATGCGGAACCATTTCTTTGTGTTTTTATTTGGTAATAGACGAAGTATTTAAAGACTTGTTTGAAATTAGAAACAGCAACTTTTATTTTTATGTTCATAAATCCTCTGCTCTAATACTGGTTGCAATATTGTCCTTATTAGTTTTTGGACTTTATAAGTTGAGAAGTAACTGGAAATGGCTATTTATGTTACCTGTCTTTTTCTTCTTATTAGTTGTCACAGTAATTGAATTTCTTTTACCGGACTTTCCAAACCAAATAACCATAAAGGAGGATACGGAAATTCTATTTGTCGATAGATCCAATAAAAATAAGAAAATCATCCGACAAGCTTTTTGGACAGGTTTTACAGGAGATAGTTATCATTCTGATACCATAGAAGTGAATGAAATTAATGCTTACTTCAGAATATCTGCCTGTGTTCGTTCCGATACTTTGGGTAGTAATTGGATTAAATGTACCAAGCCATAATAAATGCGTAAAACGTGGTTTTGCAGCAATAGGTGCCCACGAATATGTTTTCAACGCAATTATGTTTAATCACCAACAGAAATAGAGTGAAGCTGAGGATTTCCAAAGGCCCTATCCACAGCAACACCCGTTCCGTTGACTGCAAGAAAAAGATCATTCCTAAATTGAAAGCGAAAACAAAGCGGCTAATTCCTCCTGAAGGTTCAAGGCGTAAGCGAGACTGGGACGAAATCATTGACTCTATATTATTCGTGCTCTTCATTTTATCATTGAGCTTTGTTGTTTGGGGAATCAATATTTACAGAAGAACAATCATTGAACCTAAGTATCTGTTTATTGTAGTTGGGATTGGAACCATTGTTGCTGCAGTTGTTTTATTGTTTGTAACAAGAGTGTTTCTCAATACCTTTTGGACCTTTGTAGGCTCCCCGCAATTTAGGTCCACTGTCGGGCAGAGATTTCTAATTGGTTTCCAAGGGTTTCCTCATCGCTTTATCCACTAAACGGCTCTCTTCAATTTTTAAGTGATTTTCGTTCGCCGTTTGTGGATAAAGCTGCGAACCCTCATTTTGGTTCCGAGTATGCTGCCCGACGTAAATAAGCGGTGAAAGATAACCCAGGGCTTTGTGCGGCCGTTCGGCGTTGTAATCCTCCCGCCATTCCTCGGCCATGATGCGCACCTCGTTTAAGCTATTGAATAAATAGGCATCCAGCAGTTCCCTGCGCATGCTGCCGTTCTTTCTTTCGATGTAGGCGTTCTGCATCGGCTTTCCCGGTTGGATGTACTGGAGGGTAATGCTTTGGCTCTCGCACCACTGTTGCAGCTTATGGGAAATGAACTCCGGCCCATTGTCCGAGCGGATATTGGCCGGTTTTCCCCTTTGCTCCACCAAGCGCTCCAGCACACGGATCACCCGAAGTGATGGCAGGGACGTATCCACCTCGATGGCCAGCGATTCCCGGTTGAAGTCATCAATAATGTTGAGCAGGCGGAATTTACGACCGTCCACCAGGCTGTCGCTCATAAAGTCGATGCTCCATACCTGGTTGGGTGCTGTTGGCACCGCCAGGGGCTGTTTTACCCGTTCCGGAAGGCGTTTCTTTGACCTTCTGCGTATGTTCAGTTTCATCTCCGTATAAACTCTGTAAATCCGTTTATGATTCCAGGCACAGCCCTTGTTTTTCAGTCGGTAATAGCACTGCCAAAAGCCAATGGCCGCATGTTTTGTGGTAAGGGCCGTCAGGGCGTCCTGCACCTCGTGATCGTCTTTGGGTTTCGCTTTGTACTGATAGGTGCTTCGGGATATGCCCATCAGCCTGCACGCCTTTCGGTTACTAAGCTGCTCTTCCCCGGTAAGGAAATCGACAGCTTCCCGCTTTACCTGGGGCGTTAGAACTTTTTTTCAATGAGGTTCTTCAGGGCTCGGTTCTCAATGCTTAGCTCGGCGAACATCTTTTTGAGTTCGGCATTCTCTCTCTCCAGGTCTTTCATTTTGACGATATCTGAGGTTTCCATGCCGCCGTACTTCGACTTCCACGCGTAAAACGTGGCCTCGCTGATTCCCAGCTCACGGGTGATATCTTTTACGGTGACGCCGGCTTCCTGTTTTTTCAATGCGGCTACGATCTGTGCTTCGGTAAACTTGACTTTTTTCATGTTTCAGGTTTTAAAGATAACAATCTCATCAGTTGTGATCTCTATACCCGAGTGGCCGAAATCCGGGGAAGCCGACAGCGGGAATGCTTACTTTTTGACTCTTTATCTGAATAGGGAATTCGCGGAAAAGGAAGTCACTGCGGATATTTTTGTCATTAAGGAGACAGGGAATTTGGCGAAAGGAAAAGGCGGGAGTTGTCGCAGCCCTTACGTGATGATTGACTTTTACGGCTGTGAGAAACAGTTGGTTTTTGATTGTGAGTACCAGGAAATCGTTCATGACTACAAGAAAGTGAAGTTAGATTATTTCAAAGGCGTTTTTGGCTTTCCTGTCGTTCAAAGTCAAACGCTGCTACCATGAACTGCAGCAGCCAACATCTGGTTTTGCGCCTGGGCGGGGCTATTGACGTAACTTCAGCTTTTACCCGCTGTTCGGTTGCCGTTCCGGCAGGACGAAAAATGCCAGGCTTAAAATTCTTACCTTCAGCAATAGAAAGTCAGGCTGCAACCCTGGGGCGATTAGTCACGGAATGTCGCCACGGACGCAACGCCCCTGAACGCTGTTGGGCGCAATTCATCCTTCAATTAAAGATGCATTAAAGGATGAGCCGCCATGTGCTAAATATAAAAATATAACCTCATGAATACAGAAACTCCATTGGCAGCCGTACAGCAATACATTGATGCTTTCAATCGGGGGGACGCTCTTGCAATGGCTGCTATTTTCGATGCCCGGGGTCAGATCCTGGATGGTATGGCGCCGCATGTTTGGCAAGGCGCGACTGCGGCTTTGGACTGGTATAGGGATGTTTTGGCGGAAGGCGAGGCGCATGGCGCTTCCGGCTATTTTGTGACGCTTGGCGAACCTTTGCACAACAATGTGACTAAAGACAGCGCCTATGTTGTCCTGCCAGCTACCATGAGGTTCGACCTCAAGGGCACGCAGGTAGTGCAGTCGGGAGCCGTTTTTACGGTCGCGCTGCGGAAAACAGGGGATGGTTGGCGTGTGGCTGCCTGGGCGTGGGCAAAAGGAGCGAACAAAGGTATGTGATGGATAGAAATGCCTTTAATTGGATCAGACATTGCACGCAACAGGAATATTTGCTAAAGCAGGGCTGGACAGAATTGCATCAGTAATGATCAGGCATTAGCAGTAAGCTTCAAGTATGGAGCAACGTTTTAGGTTGGAGTATTGTCATTCTGGAAACGTTTCTTAAAATGCAGCTGTTAACAACTTTGACGATATGCTGTTTGGCATTTTTCTTCTGTACAAAAATGCAAAAATTTCTTTGGATCTGAATTTATTTAAGAACAACAGGTAAAACGAACTTATGATTTACGGGCGCGGCCAAACAGCGATTTAAATATAATCTTCTGGTACCATTAAACTTCGTTATTCTATTAGCTGTTGTACGTAGTGGGCCTGAAGTTTCATAAATATCCTCAAGGACAGCAATTTATTGACGTTGTATGACATTTTAATATGCAGACCAGGACTATATTGATCCTTGCAAATATTGTTTACCTAGCAGTGCTGGCGCTATTTCTGATGGACGGTTTTACCAGCTTTAACATTAAGAGCCAACTTATCAAATACTTTGTCTATTTAGGACTTTTCATCGGGGCGCCTGCCATTTTAATAGGCAATGCAATTTCTTTTCAACCTGTATACAAAAGAATCCTAAGCCTGATATTGCCCATCCTGGCACTAATTCTAATTTTTTTTATCGGTCCACTGGAAATTGTATTTGCTGCAGGGGCATGGCGGACCCAGACAGTAATTTATCAAAACATACGTTCTAGTTTTAACAAAGTGGAGTTTCAAATGCGGGGCAGAGGTGCTTTGGGCTACAACAGGCGGACAGTTGAGGTGCTTTATTTGACGCCACTTTTTATGGTGATAAGGCCTGTGCCCAGGGACATTGATACAGATGTAGAATGGATAAAAGTTGACAAAGAGGTTAATGAATTAGGACTTAAGTAGCTATACGGCAAAATGCCATAATCAGCCTTTCACCGAACCTCCAACGTCAACGATGGCGTGTAGCGTTTTGTGAAGGCTCCTCTGTACGGAGCAATACCCAACGGCGACTTCGACCGTCTAATGGATATTCCGGATTAAATAACAAAAATCGCAAAGCATTATGGGGCAAAAGCATTTTCCTGTCTTTCATAAGCAGAATATTAATTAAGTAATATTTTAATATTTTTGTTTATGATTTGGGGTAGCGTTCAGGGTGTCCTTTTATATCAGTCCCTTGGGCCAGCCTCAGGCAATGAACCGTTATGCAGGCACCTCCAAAATACGATTTTGAAGGAAAAGTGGCGCTGGTCACCGGCGCCTCTTCGGGTATCGGCCTGGCCACCGCAACTTTATTTGCCGAAGCGGGGGCTTTTGTGGCTTTATGCGCTGTAAAAGAAGCAAAGCTGATGGGGCAGGTCGGGAAGCTCAAAGCGGCGGGTCACCAGGTGATCGGCATTCCCTGCGATGTTTCGGATGGCGCGCAGGTGGAACGGATGTTCGGAAAAATCCTGGATACCTTCGGCCCCGTGGACCTCGCCGTCAACAATGCCGGGATTGTTCTAGCCGGCCCCACCCACGAGGTGTCGGAAGAGGATTGGCACCGCGTCCTCGAGGTGAACCTTACCGGTGCCTGGCGGTGCCTGCAACACGAGATCCGCCAAATGCTCCAAAAGGGGGGAGGGGCCATCGTCAATGTCTCTTCGGCAGGCGCCTTTATTGCCGCCCCCGGCCTTGCCGCCTATACCGCCAGCAAACACGCCCTGGTCGGCCTGACAAAGGTGGCGGCACTGGAATATGCGGCACAAAACATCCGCATCAACGCGGTTTGCCCGGGCTGGATCCTCACGCCGCTGACCCAACCCTTATTTGACCAGCCGGAAATAAGGGCACGCAATCTGACCACCATACCGATGGGGCGTACCGGGGACCCGGCGGAGGTAGCCGAAGCGGTTGCCTGGCTCTGCTCCGACGGGGCTTCGCTGGTCACCGCCGCCACGCTGATCGTGGACGGAGGGCGTACCGCACTTTAATATTTATTAGCCCGGCACAGGCGGTAAAATAATCCATCATTACAGTAAAAAGTTATATTTCCAGTGGCCGGGGTTCGGCTAACTTTACGCGGCTCATAATCCGAGCTTTATACCGGGCCGACAGGCCATTATCGCATTGCCATGGAAAGAATTTTTGCCAAATACTTCATTGAAACGCCGCTGCAGCCTGAAAAGGCGGCGGCCATCCTGGCCGGGGAACAGTCCTCCGGCACCTTTGTAGCCGTTCCCGGTGAAACCGAAGACCTCAAAGCGCGCTTTGCCGCCCGGGTGGAAAACATCCGGTTGATCGGGTCGGTACCCGAGCCCGCCATTCCCGGCGACGCCAGCCGCAACGAACTGTACCACCGCGCCCTGGTGGAAGTGTCCTGGTCGGTAGAGAATTTCGGCTACAACCTGCCGGTACTGGTCTCCACCCTGCAAGGCAACCTGTACGAGCTGGCACAGTTTACCGGCCTGAAGCTGATGGACCTCGAGGTGCCCGCCGCCTATGCCGCCCATTTCCGCGGGCCCGCCTTCGGCATCGAAGGCTCGCGCCGCCTCACCGGCGTCCACGGCCGGCCCCTGATCGGCACCATCATCAAGCCCAGCATCGGTATGTCGCCCGAAACCACCGCCGCCCTGGTACAATCCCTCGTTTCCGCCGGTATCGACTTCATCAAGGACGACGAGCTCATGGGCTCGCCGGCCAACTCGCCCTTCGACCAGCGGGTGGACGCCATCATGCGGGTAATCAACGACCATGCCCAAAAGACCGGCAAAAAGGTCATGTACGCCTTCAACATCAGCGACGAGCTGGACGAGATGCAGCGCCACTACGACAAGCTGGTGGCCGCCGGCGGCACCTGCGCCATGGTCAGCGTCAACAGCGTGGGCCTGTCCGGGGTAAAAAAGATCTGCGACCGCGGTGAGCTGGCCATCCACGGCCACCGCAACGGCTGGGGCATGCTGAACCGCCACCCCCTGCTCGGCATCGAGTTCCCGGCCTACCAGAAGCTCTGGCGCCTGGCCGGCGTGGACCAGCTCCATGTCAACGGCATTCAAAATAAATTCTGGGAGTCCGACGACTCGGTGGTGCGTTCCATCGAGTCCTGCCTGCAGCCCCTGGGCGACCAGCCGCTGCTGCTGCCCGTGGTTTCCTCGGGCCAGTGGGGCGGGCAGGCACCCGAAACCTTCCGCCGTACCCAGACCACCGACCTGCTCTACATGGCCGGCGGCGGCATCCTGGCACACCCCGACGGCCCCGCCGGCGGAGTGCGGGCCCTCCAGCAGGCCTGGGAAGGCGCCGTCCAGGGCATGACCCTCGAGCAGGCCGCCCAACATTACCCGGAATTCGGCCGGTCCGTGGAGAAGTTTGGGAAGAAAAGTTCCTGAGTTAAAAGTTTAGGGTTTACAAGTTTACGAGTTCGGGTTGGAAGTTTGGGTTTTGGTTTTTAAGTTGCTGCCCGGGAGTTTGGGGGAGGCGAAGCTTCCTAATTCCCAATGAACCAATTAACCAATTCCTTTCACTCTTGACGATGCACGCACATGAAAAAAAACAACCTCCTTTTAGCATATTACGGCGATGACTTTACCGGTTCCACGGATGCGCTGGAATTTCTGAGCCGGGCCGGGATTAGGACCGTCCTGTTCATCCAGCCGCCCGACCCGGAGCAGCTGGAGCGCTACCCGGGCCTGCAGGCCGCGGGTGTGGCCGGTAATACCCGGGCCCTGTCGCCGAAGCAGATGGAAAGCGTGCTGCGGCCAGCCTTTACGGCCCTGCGGCAGCTGGGCGCACCCCACATCCATTACAAGGTGTGCTCCACCTTCGATTCCTCGCCCACCATCGGCAGCATCGGCAAAGCCATTGAAGTGGGAGCGGAGGTGATCCCTGCCCCCTTCGTGCCGCTGCTGGTGGCGGCGCCCGCCCTGGGCCGCCATTGCGTGTTCGGCAACCTTTTTGCCCGCATGGGCATCGGCAGTGACGGCGCCATCTACCGCCTCGACCGGCACCCTTCCATGAGCCGCCACCCGGTGACCCCGGCGGACGAAAGCGACCTGCGGCTGCACCTGTCCCGCCAGACCCCCAAAAAAACGGCGCTGCTGGATATTCTGCAGATCGCCCGCCCGGACGCCCCCGGGCTGCTGGGCAAGCTGGTGCAGGACGGAGCCGAAGTGGTGCTGTTCGACGCCATGTACGAAGAGCAGATGGGGGCGGTAGGCGCCCTGATCGACGGGTACGCCACCCGCGAAACGCCTCTCTTCTCCGTGGGCTCCTCGGGCGTGGAAATGGCCCTGGGCGCACACTGGGCAGCTAACGGCCAGCTGCAGCCGCCCCAGGAATGGGGCCACCCGGGCCACCCGGGCCGGGCGCAAGGGCTGCTGGTGGTTTCGGGAAGCTGCTCGCCGGTCACCTCGGGCCAGATCGCCTGGGCCGTGGCCAACGGCTTTGCCGAAGTGCCCGTGGAGATCAACGCCCACGAAGAGGCCTCCGGTCCCGGCTTTGCGCTGGAGTGCGACGTGGAAAAGGTCGTTTCCCTGCTGCAACAGGGCACCGGCGTAGTGGTGCATACCAGCCGCGGCGCCGATGACGAACGCATTGCCCGCACGGCCCGCATCTTCGAAGAGCAGGAGATGGATACCATCAGCACCTCGCTGGCCTACGGCAGCTTTTTGGGCAACCTGGTCCGGGATGTGGCCGGGCGTGCCCCGCTCACCCGCATCGTGGTGGCCGGCGGCGATACTTCCAGCTATGCTGCCCGTGCCATGGGCATCGAAGCCGTGGAAATGATCGCACCCCTTGCTCCCGGGGCGCCGCTCTGCAAAGCTTTTGCCCCCGGCTCGCCGGTCAACGGCCTGCAGGTGGTGTTCAAAGGCGGCCAGGTAGGCCGGGAAGACTTTTTCGGAATGGTAGCCGAGGGAGGCAATAGGCAATAGGCAATTTGTTCATTGGTTCATTGGGAAGTAGGGAGGGGACTCCCGTGACCATTGCCCATTCAGCAATCGTGTAATTACTACTAAAATATATTCAGTAAAAAGTACTTATGAAGAAGACCTTAGGATTAATCCATACTTCGGCTACCCTGGTGCCGGTGTTTCAGCAGTTGTGCAACCAGTACCTGCCCGGTGTCAATGTATTTAATATCGTCGACGACAGCCTGATCAAGGACGTGATCAACCGGGGCGAGCTGACCTCCGGCACCGCCCGCCGCGTGGTGGATTATGTAGGCTCGGCCGAAGCCGCCGGGGCCGATTTTATCCTGGTGACCTGCTCCTCCATCGGCGCCGCCGTGGAAGCCGCCGCCCCCCTGACCAAGGTGCCCGTGCTGCGGGTAGACCAGCCCATGGCCGACCTGGCCGTGCAGACCGGCCGCCGCATCGGTGTAGTGGCTACCCTGCCCACCACGCTGGGACCCACCAGCGACCTGGTACGCCGCCGTGCCGCTGCCGCCGGCAAAGAGATCGAGCTGACCTCCCGCCTCTGCGAAGGCGCCTTCGAAGCCCTGATGGGCGGCGATGCCGCCCGCCACGACGCGATGGTAGCCGATGCCCTCAAAGAGCTGTCCACCCAGGTGGATGTCATCCTGCTGGCCCAGGCTTCCATGGCCCGCGTAGTGGACACCCTGGCCGAAGCCGACCGCCGCGTGCCCATCCTGGCGTCGCCGCCCCAGGCCATCAAACACTTGTCCACCCTCCTCTAAACGATTTGTCTTTCCCCTCCTAAACGATTTGCCGTATGAAAAGCATCCGAAAAATGAGCCTCGGGCTGAGCGGGCTCTCCCTGGTCTTACTTATTGCAGGGCTTTATTCCGGCCAGCCGGCTGTGTGGCAGCCGGCGGCCCTCTGCCTGTCCGTATTTTTTTCCTTTGGCATCGGGGCCGTACCCGCCCTGAAAAGCTACCAGTACACCGCCTGGATCATCACCGCCGTGGTGGCGGGCATGATCTACCCCATGGCCTTCCGCTCCTGGGGCGGCTTTGACCTGCGCAACAAATGGCTGATCCTGATCGTGGTGCAGATGGTGATGTTCGGCATGGGCACCCAGATGAGCCTGCACGACTTCTCGGGCCTCGGCAGTACCGGCAAGGGCGTGCTTATCGGGCTGCTCTGCCATTTTTCGATCATGCCCCTGGTCGGCTTCCTGCTGACCAAGATCTTTCATTTCGACCCGGAGATCGCCGCCGGCATTATCCTCATCGGCTCCTGCTCCAGCGGGCTGGCGTCCAACGTGATGGTCTACATCGCCCGGGCCAACCTGGTGCTGTCGGTAGCGGTAACGGCCATGGCCACCATGGCGGCGCCCCTGCTCACCCCCTTGCTGATGAAGCTGCTGGCCGGCACCATGATCCAGATCCGCTTTTTGGACATGATGATGGAGATCATCAAGATCGTGATCGTGCCCATCGGCGCCGCCCTGCTGCACGACTACCTGAAGCGGGCCACGCCCAAGGGGCGCCTGCGGGTGATGGTCCTTACCGTCCTGTGCCTGCTGTGGCTGGGCGGCCTGCCGGTCACCTGGTCGCTGATGGAAGCACGGCTGTCCGCACCCGTTATGGGATCGATAGAGGTGTTCAGCTTCTTTGCCGGTGCCGTCGTGGCGGGGGTGGCCTACCACTGGCTGACCGCCCGGTTTCCCAAGCTGGATAGCTTCATGCCCTACCTGTCCATGTTTGGCATCGTCTATTTTACCACCGTCACCACCGCCGCCGGCCGCGACAACCTGATGCAGGTGGGCCTGCTGCTGTTCTTTACTTCGGTCTTCCATAATGCCGCCGGCTATTTCTTCGGCTACTGGCTCAGCCGGGCGTTTGGCCTGGACAAGAACTCGGCCCGCACCGTGGCCTTCGAAGTGGGCCTGCAAAACGGCGGCATGGCCTCGGGCCTGGCCGGCAGCATGGGCAAGCTGGGAACGGTAGGCCTTGCCGCGGCCGTCTTCAGCCCCTGGATGAACATTTCCGGTTCCATCCTGGCCAACTTCTGGCGCCGCCGGGCCGTTCCGGCCCCTGATAAGGCCTTGTCGGAGCCCGCCAGGGAGCCGGCCGGAACCGAACTGGCCATAAGCCGGGGATAGGGAATTGGTTCATTGGAATTTGGAATTGGGGAGAAGGTTTATGGCAGCAGAAACGCCATAAACCTCCTCCCCAAACTTTTTAAACTCCTAACGAATCACCGAACCTGCTCCACCGAACTCGTAAACTCGTAAACGCCTAACTCAGGAACTCAGAAACTCCTCAGACCTTATCCTCTTTAATGACGTTTTCCTCCCCGGGCAGGTAGTGCTCGCGGGTGTGGACGGGGGGTGTTTTGGTTTTGCTCATCCGCATTTGTAACACATCCACCAGCAGGGCGAAGGCCATGGAAAAGTAGATATAGCCCTTGGGAATATGGAATTCCAGCCCTTCGGCAATCAGCGATACCCCGATCAGCAGCAGGAAGCTCAGTGCCAGCATCTTGAAGGCCGGGTGTTTGTTGACAAAATCACTGATGGGCCCCGAGGCGAACAGCATGATGCCCACGGTGATGACCACCGCCGTGTACATGATCCACAGTTCGCTGACCAGGCCGACGGCGGTAATGATCGAGTCGATGGAAAATACCAGGTCCAGGATCAGGATCTGGAAAATGACGTTCCGGAAGGAGTGGGCCTTAATTTCTTTGGAGGTATCGCCTTCCTCGCCTTCCATTTTGTGGTGGATCTCCGTGGCACTTTTGTAGATCAGGAACAGGCCCCCCGCAATGAGGATCAGGTCTTTGCCCGATATGCCGATGTTGAATACGGTAAACAGGTTGCCTTCGAGTTTAAGGATCAGCGAGATGATCCCCAGTAGGCCCAGCCGGAGGAACATGGCCAGGATCAGCCCGAGGCGCCGGGCCTTCTGTTGCTGCTCCGCCGGCAGCCGTCCCGCCACGATGGAGATAAAGATGACATTGTCCAGTCCCAGCACTACTTCCAGGAGAATTAACGTTAAAAGCGCAATAATCGATTCCATAGGCAATAAAAATAAAGCAAGGAAATCATCTCGTGCATTCTTTTCCTTCTTTCGTTCCCGGCCTCTCTTTTTTCCGCATTATCTCTTAGCTTTAAGGCAGTGCACCTGCATTTTTTTCACTGAAAACCTGGAGCCTCATGACCACGACAAATGGAAGTTTAAAGGCGGGAGAGCTGCGCCTGGGTAACCTCGTTCGCTGGAACCCCGCCCGGGCACATCCCGGCACCACGCTGATGCCGGTACTGATCGAGATCTCCGCCATCTGGCGGGACAAGGTGGGGTTTTCCTCGCCCAACTTCGACCACCGGGTCGAGCCCTTCGAGGACGACCGGATGCAGATGGAAACGCGCCAAAAGCCCCTCGCCGAGCTGGAGGCCGTGCCCCTGGAGGCCGCCCTGCTGCAGCGGGCCGGGTTCCGCCCCCTGGAGGGCGAACGGTTTGTAAACGACGGCTTTGAGCTGGTGTACGACCCCGCCCAGTCGGTGTTCCGCTACCGGCGGCCCGATGGCGTCTGCCTGGTCGTACACTACCTGCACCAACTGCAGAACCTGTATTTTTCCCTGACCAATGAAGAGCTGGACCTGGCACCCTGAAGCGGGGTGGTGGACGGGTTTTGGCCTTGGGTTTTCCCGGTTTCGACGGCAAAAAAGCCCCTTTCACCGAAAAATGCCCCTTTTTCACCTGATTTAGGCAACCTTTAAGGGTTGCTTTGCCTAAAGAAAGAAAAGCTTTTCGACGGCAAAGCCCCCGGTAGCCAATCCGGGTCCGGCCCTACCTTGTTCCTGGAAAATCCTTTCATACGTTCGTAGCCTGGTCTTGTTCCTTCCGATCCTTACCCCCCGAAAACAGCGGCAAGCCCTGGAAGCATCCCTTCCATTTCTTGTCCACGGCACTAATCCTATGGACGTACCCTGATCTGTCCCAAAATGGGAAGCAGAATATCTATTCCACAAAAATGATTGCCGTATGTTCAAAAAACACCTGACGATTGCTTTGGCGGACGATGATGCCGACGACCAGTTTTTCTTTGAAATGGCCCTGATGGGCGTGAGCGGGGATATCAAGCTGCGGATCTACAACGATGGCGTGGAGCTGATGCAGGCGCTGACCGCGTCCGGGCAGCCCCTGCCGGACGTGATCTTCCTCGACCAGCACATGCCCAAAAAGGACGGTCTCACCTGCCTGGAGGAGATCAATGCCCATGATGCCCTCCGGCATATTCCCGTAGTGGTGCTCAACACCTGTATGAGCCCGGCCAACCTGGAAAAGGTTTCGAAGCAGCAGCGCTGCCATTATTTTCCAAAACCCGACAACGTTTCGCAACTGGCGGACCTGATCCGGTGGGTGTGCACCCAATTCCGCACCCCTTCCGGCAAAGGCTGCTCTGTCTGTCCTTAACCACTTACCGGAAAATCGCTGCCATCCATGAGACCCCTCCGCTATCTCCGCAACCATTCTTTACTGTTCATCTTTTCTGCCGCCCTGGTGCTCATCGGCGCTGTCTCCTATTCCTTCGTGGCACGGATCACCGAAATGCGGGCCGCCGCGGCCCGGGTGAACCGCGCCCACACGGCCCGCCTCACGCTGGCCGGCATCCTGTCGGGACTGCGGGAGGCCGAAACCGGGCACCGGGGATACCTGCTCACGGGGGACCGGGCCTTTTATGCCGACTACCAGCTCTGTACCCGCCGCATCGATACACAGCTCTACCGCCTTCGCCTGCTCTGGAACGACCAGCCGCCGCTGCTCCGGGAAACCGATACCCTCCAAACCCTGATCCAATGGCGGCTGCACCTGCTGAAAGGAGTACAGGAGCGGCACCGGGGAAACGAGGCCCTGGCGCGGGAGTTTCGCCGGGACCTCCTGCCGGGAAAGCGGGCGATGGAGGCCGTGGACCTGCAGGCACAGCGGCTGGACGAGCGCCAGACCGCCCTGCTGCAGCGGCACGTAGCCGCCAGCGACCAGCATACCCTGGCCACCCCGATCTATGCCTTGATGCTGATCTTCATGGCGGCAGGCCTTATCGTTCTGGCCGTCTTTATCCTGCGCCGCCGCCTGGCGCGCTCCGCCTGCTTCCTGCTCCAGACCCAGGCCGCAGGCGAGGAGGTGCGGAAAACCAACTTTTTGTTCGAGCGGGCCGAGGAACTCGGCTGCATGGGCTCCTGGCAGTGGAACCTGGCCACCAATGAATTGAGCTGCTCGGCCAACCTCTACGCCCTTGCGGGCTGGGAGCCGGACAGTACAGAGCCTTCCTTTAAACGTTTTCTGCACCAGGTGCATCCCGACGACCGCCCGCTGATCCTGGAGGTGAAGGAACAATGCCTCCTGGAAGGCCGCTGTTCGCCCTTCCAGTACCGCCTGCTGCGCAAGGACGGCAGCCTGCGCCACATGAAAGCCCAGGGCCGCCTGGAGCGGAACGACAAAGGACAGGCCGTGCTGCTGGGTGCCACCCAGGATATTACCGAAGAATTTTTGCTGAAGCAGCAGCTGCAGCAACGCACCCAGCTGGTGGAATCGCTGGTGGAGAACAGCGCGGCCATGATCGCCGTGATCGACACCAACCGGCGCTATACCGTCTGGAACCGGGCCAACGAGCGGATGTTCGGCCGCTCCAAGGAGGAGGTGATCGGCAAAACGATCACCGAAGTATTTCCCTTCCTGACCAGCGACCTGCGGATCAAGTTCATCGAGGACGGCCTGCAGGGCGTGCCTACCTACGCCATGGAGCTGCCCTACCTCGACGGCCAGAAAACCGGCGACATCAGCTACATTCCCCTGCACGATGCCGACGGCAGCGTCATGGGCCTGCTGATCATGATCCACGACGTGACCGAGCGGATGCAGACGGCGGAGGAGTTGCGGGAAAAGAACCTCGAGCTGCAGCAGTCCAACGAGGAGCTGGCCTCCTTTAATTACATCGCCAGCCACGACCTGCAGGAACCGCTGCGCAAGATCCAGACCTTTGGCAGTTTTATCGAGACCACCGAAACAGGCCTCAGTGTTACCGGCCGCGAACACCTCAAAAGAATCATGCTGGCGGCCGCCCGCATGCGCAACCTGATCCGCGACCTGCTGTCCTTTTCGCGGATTGGCATGGTGCCGGAAGAGATGGCGCTGGTAAACCTGAACGAGGTGCTGCACAGCGCCCTGTTTTCCCTGAAGGCCGCCATCGACGAAAAGGAAGCCCTGGTGCATGCCGACACGCTGCCGCTGGTGCGGGGCGTGCCCTTCCAGCTGCAGCAGCTGTTCGAAAACCTGGTGGGCAACGCCATCAAGTACAGCCGTCCCGGCATCGCGCCCTTTATTTCCATTACCACGGAGGTCGTCCAGGGCCCGGGTGCCGACGCCCAGGTAGCGGGGCGGGCGTTCCACCACATCAGTTTCCGCGACAACGGCCTGGGTTTCGACCCGCAGTATGCGGCCCGGATTTTTGAGCTGTTCCAGCGGCTGCATACCCAGGCGGAGATCCCGGGTACCGGCCTGGGCCTGGCAATTTGTAAAAAGATCGTGCACAGTCATGGCGGCCTGATCCGGGCTTCGGGTAAGCCCGGCCAGGGAGCCGTCTTCGAGGTGTTCCTGCCGCAGGCCCTGCCGGTAGGCCCCGCCCCAAGGAAAGACCCGTCGGTTTTGAAGGCGGAGCGGCTGAGGTGATTTCGGATGTCGGATGTCGTCTCGCCTTTGGCGAGATTGAAAGAAGATAATGTTCTACTTAAAGGAAAGCCCCCGAAAACCGGGGGCCTTTTTCGTTTATTTTCTATTTGGGAGGTGCTCCAAAGTGGAAGACCTTTTCAACAATCTAGGGGATCCGAAATCCGACATCCGACATCCGACATCCGACATCACCGTGTGAGCACCACCCTCTGGGTGGCCGCCTTACCGCTGCCTTTCAGCCGCAGCACATAGGTGCCGGCGGGCAGGTTGGCGGTTGACAGCGTGGTGGCCGCAGCGCCGCACTGGAGGTGGCGTACGACGCGGCCCTGGGCATTGAGCACTTCCAGCAGGGATCCTTCGCGGGCCTGCACGGTGATGCGCTGTCCCTGCCGCGCCACGGTGGGATACACCCGGAAAGCCGAAACCGCCGCCGGCCGTAGTTCCTTTTCGTCTTTAACTTCTGCCCGCAGGGCAGGTTCCCCTTCTTTATTCTCGTCTTCTTTTACCGTTACGACATACGAATCGGTCAGGCAGCCATACGGGTCTTTGACCGTGTAAACGGTTTTTTTCGAAGGGCTGACCATGATGCTGCGGGAGCTCTCGCCGGTCGACCATTTGTAATTGCCTTCCCAGGAGGCCTTGAGCTTGGTGGTGGAGCCGGCTTCCAGGGCGATGCTCCGTTTTTTGTTGACACTGTGCATGAGGGTAAAGCGGTCGGCAACGGTGCCGTCCATGCGCAAAAACTTGCCGTCCAGGCGGTTGCCTTCCACCTCCAGGAAAAGCGAGCCGCCGTCATCGAAGGCATAAGGGAGGGCCTTGTGCGGGAACCCCTTGGATACTTCGCTGTAGGCCCCCGCCGAACCGGATACCACGTATACGATCCCCTTGTCGTTGTCCAGCCCCGCCGAAGTGATATAGGGACAGGAGTTGGGCGAGCCGTTGTACCGGCCCGAGGAGTTGCTTTTGGCGTGGAGCGCTGCCGAGAAGCTGGCTTCGGGCCCGTAATGGCCGTTCATCAGGTAGGAGCGCTCGTAGTTGTGGCTGTGGCTGCCGATGACCAGGTCCACGCCGTAGCGTTCCCAGATGGGCACGAGGCGGGCGCGGATCCGCTTCATGGGACCTTCCACGTCGGAATCGTGGTGGCCCTTGGAGTAGGGGGGATGGTGCAGCATCACCACCAGCCATTCGCGGGTGTTGGCCGCCAGGTCTTTTTTCATCCAGGTGGCCTGCTGCCCCAGGGTATCATACAGGTAGGTGCTGTCCCTTTCCATGCCATAGGAGTCGAGGCACAGCACGTGCATATTGCCCCAGTCGAAGGCGTAATAGTTTTTCGCTTTCGACGGTATCCCGCCGCTTTCGCCCTGCATGGGCACCGTCATGTTGCGGAAGTAGGGGGCGGTGCGCTGCATGTTGGTGGTGGTATGGTAGTCGTGGTTGCCGGGGGCGGGAAAGAGTACATGGTTGCGCAGAATGTTGGGGCTGTAGACGTTGAAAAAGAATTGCTGGAATTCCACGTCCTTGCCGTCCATGTAGGCCAGGTCGCCGGGGATCAGCAGCAGCTCGGCCGGGTTGTCGCCCACGTAATCGAGGTAGGTGCGCAGGGTGCCGGTCTGGTAGCCGCGGCCGTTCTTGCCGCAGTCGCCAAAGACCGCGATGCGGATGTTGCGGTTGGTATTGGCCGGCGGGGCGGTGCGGAAGAAGTGGGTGCTGTCGCCCTGCAGGATGTAGGTGGAGGTGCCGATGCGGTAGTAATATTTGGTATCGGGCTCCAGGCCGGAGATCCGGAGGATGTGTTCCGTGGTCCGTTCAGGATCGGAAGCCGATAGGGTATAGGCGTCCGGGCTGGCGCCCACCTCCACTTTGGAATCGGTAAGGATGTCGGTGCGCCAGCGCAGGGTCATGGCCGTGGCGCTGCCCGCCTGCAGGTAGGGACCGCGAATAAGCTCGGCTTTGTCACCGTTGCCGGGGTAAGGCCATAGCGTGCCGGAGGGGATAAGGGTGGTCTGGGCGAAAAGGAGGTGGCTGGTCAGCAGGGAAAGACAGAGAAGCAGGTTTTTTTTCATAGATTATTAATATTGGTGAGGAATTTCCGGGAACCAGGACACAGGGAGCGGGAAGAAGGGGCTTCAACAGGGGATGAACCGGGCGGGGATGTCAGTAGACAAGGGGTAAGCCGGCAAAGGGCGGACGCAAGGGGTGCGGCGGCCGGTCAAGGGGAGCGGCCGGTTTAAAAAAAAGCGTGTTTTCTGGTGGGGGGACAGGGCGTGAAACCCATGCATCACAAATGCTGCCCGGAATGGCTGTGTAAAGTTAGACAATCCACCGAAAAGGTCAAGAGCAATTTACCCGCGGGCCTAACCGAAATTTTTTGGCGCCTTAATCTTTAATTTCGCTGCCTCCTTTTTTGGGGATCGAAACATGAAAGAAAGAAGAATCGGCATCATGGGCGCCATGCCCGAAGAAATTGAAGGCGTCGTGCACCTGCTGACCGACAGGGCGGAAACCGCCGCCGGCAGGCGCACCTATTATACGGGAAGGATCAACGGCATACCGGCCGTCGTGGTGTTTTCGCGCTGGGGAAAGGTGGCCGCCGCCACCACCGTGGCTACGCTGATCCACGAATTCGGCATTACCGACCTGATCTTCACCGGCGTGGCCGGCGCCCTCCAGGCCGACCTGCGCATCGGCGATATCCTGATCGGTACCCGCCTGATCCAGCACGACATGGACGTCCGTCCCATCCTGCCCCGGTTTGAGACCCCGCTGCTGGGCATCACCTGGTTCGAAAGCCCCCGGCCCTGGGTGGACCTGTCGCTGAAGGCCGTGAACGAGCTGCTCGACCGGCGGCACCTCCACGAAGTGATCACCGAGGGCGAGCTGCACCTGTTCCGGATCACCCAGCCCCGGGTGTTCACGGGCGCCATTGCCAGCGGCGACAAGTTCTTTTCCCGCACCGACGACAAGCAGCAGCTGCAGGAATTGCTGCCCGAAGTGCTGTGCGTGGAAATGGAGGGCGCCGCCGTGGCGCAGGTTTGTTACGAGTATGACATCCCTTTTACGATCATCCGCACGGTTTCCGATGCCGCCGACGACGCTTCGGCCATCGACTTCCCCCTGTTCATCCAGCATATTTCCAGCCGCTACTCGGTGGAGATCATCCGGAACATTTTCGCTCATTTGTAACGGGGGGACGGGGTGGTTCTTTTTTTGCAGGGGATAGGCCATGCGTTTTTCCATCGGCACCTTCAATGTTGAAAACCTGGTCCGTGCCAACCGGCCTATTTATACCGAAGCGCGGGCACGGTACAGCGACGGGGAGTACCGTGATAAAGTAGGCTGGATAAGGCAGCAGCTGGTCAAGATGAATGCCGACATCGTCGGCTTCCAGGAGGTGTTTGAAGAGGAGGCGTTGCGCGACTGCCTGGCCGAGTCGCCCTTTGCGCAATGGCACCTGGCCGTCGCCAGCCCCACCGGCAAGACGCCGGTCAATGCCCTCCTGAGCCGGTACCCCTTAACCGGGGTGGAAGTGATCCGGGAAATCCCCTTTGCCTTTCAATTCTTCGACGAGGCCCGCCTGGCGCCTTTTTTGGAAAATGGGGCGGTTGATATTCCCATCCGCAATTTTTCCCGCAGCCTGCTGAAGGCCGTCGTCCGCCTGAACGAGGACGTATCGGTGGTGGTGTTCGTCGTGCACCTCAAATCCAAAAGGCCCATTTATCCCGAAGGCACGGATATGGACAGCGTTTCCTACCCCGAAATGGCGCAGGGTGCCGTCCGCTCCCTGGTTCGCCGGGGCATAGAGGCGGCGGGCATCCGCGCCCTGCTGTCGCAGGAGATCGACACGGACGGGCAGCGGCCGGTGGTGATCATCGGTGACCTCAACGATAACGATACGGCCGTCACCAGCCAGTCGATCCTGGGCGCGCCCCCCTTTCACAAGCTGCCGCCGGAGGAAAAAGCCCGGCGCTGGAAATACGTGTTTCAGAACTGCCGGGATATCCAGGCCCGCAAAAGCCTGGAGCATTATCATTATACCTATATCCACAACGGGCACTACGAAAGTTTGGACAATATATTCGTCAGCAACCATTTTTCCGATCAGAATAACGACCGCCTCGGCCGGGTGATCGACCTGCGGCTGTACAACGACCACATCATCGACAAAACGGTTTCCCGCGACCGCAAGCCCTTTTATGTGTCCGACCACGGGCAGGTGGTGGTCAATATGGTGCTGCAGGAGCGGGTTTAGCGGGCGCTAACCTAATTGTTATCAAATGTTTAAAATGGAATCCGGAAAAGGGCGGTTTGAAAATCTAAATTATATTTGCTAACGCTGTTAGGGAATGGGTCCCTTTTTTAAATCCCCTTTAGTTAACAGTGTTAGGAAAGTATACAATTGATCACCATAAACCCGGAAAAATGAAAAAGCTCTTCAACGTTACCCCCAAAGCCCATCTGATTGATACCGCCCTGCTGGTCGCCCGCCTCGGCATTGGCGGCCTGATGCTGACCCACGGCCTGCCCAAGCTGTTCCTGCTGTTTTCCGGTGCGCCCGTCCAGTTTCCCCCCGTGCTGGGCATGAGCCCCGAACTGTCGCTGGCGATGGCCGTGTTTGCCGAAGCGTTTTGTTCCGTGCTGCTGCTGCTGGGACTGGCTACCCGGCTGGCGGTGATCCCCCTGATCATTACCATGCTGGTAGCGGTGTTGCTCATCCACAGCGCCGATCCTTTTTCGGCCAAAGAGCCGGGGCTGCACTACCTGCTGGTATATGTCGTATTGCTCATCACCGGGGGCGGCCGCTATTCGCTGGACAACCTGTGGATTCGCCGCTGGTTCTCCCGCCGCAGCACCCGCCGGCTGGAAGATCCTACGCTGAGCATTGAATAAATAAGTTTCATAGGTTTGGACGGTTCAAGCCCCGGCGCAGCATTTTTGCCGGGGCTTTTTATTTCCTACTTTCGCCCTCTGTTCGCTGCAAATCATACCGTTTTACCACCGCCTATGAGCCAGTTGCCCCTGCTTTTCGATGCCCCCCGGCCTGCCGCCAGCCCGTTCCCGCTGCCGCAGCCTGCCGTTAACGACGTGCACCTGCAGTTCGCCCTTTTCTTTAAAAGCGACCTGCTGCGGCCCTACGCCTACCTGCTGTCGCAAAAGCTGGCCGAAGGCCACGTCTGTATCGACCTCGACCGCCTTCTGCCCGGCGAGGACTTCCCTTTTAAAAGCCGCGACCTTTCCCAGTGGTCCGCCCTGCGCTCGGACCCCCTGGTCAGCGACGGCACCCAACGCCGGCCCTTCGTGCTCCACGGCAACCGCCTGTACCTGCACCGCTACTTTGCCTATGAAACTTCGGTGCTCGACCGGCTGAAAACCTTTTTGCAAAACGGCCGCGATGCCTATGCCCACCGGGTGCGGCAGCTCGACGGCCTAAACGACTTTATCAAAAGCGTGTTCGCCCCGCCCCCCGGCGCCGCCCCCGTGGCCGACTGGCAGCTGGCCGCCGCCCTGTCGGGGGTGCTGAATAATTTTACCATCATCACCGGCGGCCCGGGAACGGGCAAGACCACCACCGTAGCCCGGATCCTGGCCCTGCTCTTTGCCCTGGACCCCCAGCTGAAGGTGGCCCTGGCGGCCCCCACCGGCAAGGCCGCCGCCCGCATGGCCGAATCGCTGAAAAAGGCTACCCTGCCGGTAGACGCCGCCATTAAGGAAAAGTTCGCAGCCCTGGAACCCGCCACCCTCCACCGCCTGCTGAAAAATATCCCGGACACCCTCCGCTTCCGCCACCACCGCGACAATCCCCTGCCCTTCGACGTGGTCATCATCGACGAAAGCTCCATGATCGACCTTTCGCTCTTTGCCCGCCTGCTCGACGCCATCGGTCCCCATACCCGCCTGCTGCTGCTGGGCGACAAGGACCAACTGGCCGCCGTAGAAGCCGGCTCGCTGTTTGGCGACCTCTGCGGTGCCGGTGAACGGCTCAACACCTTTCCTGCCGACCGCGTGGCCCTGTTCAACTCTTTTATCGCCGACCCGGCGCGCCGCCTGCCCCCGGAGGCCGCAGCGGAGGAAAACGCCCACCCGCTCTTCGGCTATATCGTGGAGCTGCGCCACAGCCACCGCTTTTCGGGCGAGGCCGGCATCGGCCGCTTCAGCAAGGCGGTGATCGGGGCCCGCGCCGCCGACCTGCAGGCCTTCCTGCCGCCGGCCACCGACCAGCAGGTGGAGATCGATCCCGACTATTCCCCAAAAATCTTTGAATCCTTTGCCGCCGGCTACGCCGCCTTTATCCGCGAAAAAGACACCTTGTCCGCCCTGAAGCTGCTGGGCGAGCTGCGGGTATTGTGCGCCCTCCGCGAAGGCGAACAGGGCCTGCACGCCCTCAACAAAAAGATCGAACGCTACCTGCAGAAAAAGGGCCTCCTTTCCCTTTCGGGCGAATTCTACGAGCACCGCCCGGTGATGGTCACCCGCAATTATTACAACCTGAACCTGTTCAACGGCGACATCGGCCTCCTCCGCTACGACGCCAGGGGCCAGCTGCGCGCCTGGTTCGAGGACGGCGAGGGCGGCGTGCGCTCCGTGGCGCCCGGCTACCTCTCCCAATGCGAGACGGTCTTTGCCATGACCATCCACAAAAGCCAGGGCTCCGAATTCAACCGGGTACTGGTGGTGCTGCCCCAGTCGGCCGACATCCCTATCCTCACCCGCGAGCTCCTCTACACTGGCGTCACCCGCGCCCGCACCTCCGTCCTCATCCAGGGTAGCGGCGACGGCATTCTTTCGTGCGCGGGGCGGTGCGTAGAGCGGGGATCCGGTGTGCGCGCACGCGTTTACGAGTTTACGGGTTCACGAGTTTACGAGTTCCCTGCCGGCGCCAGCAACTCGTAAACTCGTAAACTTGTAAACTCGTAAACTCAAAAAAATGCTTCAGTTAAACGTTTCCAACTCGCTCGAACAACTGGCCCTGACCCTGGAACGGTCGTTGCGGCGGCAGCAGCCGCCGGTTTTCCAGCCGCATTACGTGGTTACGCAGACCGACGGGATGAACAATTGGCTGAAGATCTTCATCGCCAGCCGGTCGGGCATTGCCGCCAATATCCAGTTCCTGCGGCCCAACGATATTATCCATAAAGTGTACTTTTTGCTGGGGGGCGAGTTTTCCGACACCCTGTCGGCCCATAACCTGAGCTGGTTGTTGTTTACGCTTCTGGAGGAGGAGGCCTTTAAAAGCAAGTTTCCTTCGGTGGCCGCTTATTATTCGGACGACCATCCCAACAAGGCGGTGAAGCGCATGGCCCTGGCCGAAAAAGTGGCCGACCTGTTCGACCAGTACCAGATCTACCGCCCCGACATGATTGCCCTCTGGAACGGCAGCGCGCTCAATACCGTGCCCGCAGGCGAATGGCAGCAGTACCTGTGGATCCGCGCCAAACGGGCGGTGGGCGGGCGGCTGGCCGACAAGACCCTTATGGGCGACTTTATCCTGAAGGCGCTGAAGCAGAAAGGTAAGGGCGAGCTGCTGCGCAGCCGTATGCCCGTGCTGCACCTCTTCGGGCTTTCCATTACCACCGACTACCACCTGAAGCTGTTCGAAGCCCTTGGCAAACATATCGACATCGCTTTTCACCTGCTCAACCCCGCGCCCTCGGTGTACTGGTTCGACACCATTAGCGAAAAGCAGCAGGTGCTGCTGGCGCGCAAGGGCCTGGCCGCCCCCGGAGAGACCGCCGTGGGCAATACCCTGCTCACCACCTGGGGCCGCGTGATCAAGGACACCTTTGGGCTGCTGTTCGGCTACGAGGAGTTCATGAACGCCTACGAAGAGGTGGGCGTGCAGGAGCCCGGGACCGACACCCTGCTGCAAAAGCTGCAGCACAACATCTTTTACAACCTGGGCGAGGACGAGCAGGCGCCGGTGACGGTGGACGACCTGGAGGACGGGTCGCTGACGATCAATAGCTGTTACACCATCGCCCGGGAGGTGGAGGTGCTGTACAACTACCTCGTGCACCTGGTGGACCGCCGGAAGGAAGCGTTGTCGCCCCGCGACATCGTGGTGATGGTCAGCGACATCGATGCCTATGCGCCCTACATCAAGGCGGTGTTCGGCAACGCGCCCTACGCCATCCCCTTTAGCCTGGCCGACGACAGCTATACCGGCTCCGACAATATTATCAATGCCCTCAAGGCCGTTATGGAGCTGAAGAGCGACAGCTTCAAGGCCGAGGAGGTCGTGCAGTTGCTCGATTCGGCCTTTATCCGCCGGCGCTTTGGCCTGACCAACCTGGCCCTGGTGCGCCGGGTGGTGCAGGCGGCCAATATCCGCTTCGGCACCGACGGCCGCACCGAGGACGATACGGTCTTCGTAAGCTGGCGGCACGGCCTCCAGCGCATCCTCTACGGCCTGTGCCTGGGCGGGGAGGAGGAATACGAAGCCCCCGAAGGCAGCCTCTACCCGCTGGACCTGCTCGAAGGCAGCGAGGCCACGGAGATCATCCGCTTTTGCCATTTCGTACAAGTGCTGATCGAGTCGGTGGAGCGCCGCCGCGGCGACCGCCCCATCACCGACTGGGTGGCCTACGTGAACTTCCTGCTGCACAACCTGGTGTACGAGGCGGCCGAGGCCGTGGATGAGGAGTACAGCGTGCTGCGCAAGCAACTGGAAGCCTACAACCTGCTGCACGAATACCTGCACGAGCCGGTGAGCTACGAAGTGTTCTGCCATAGCTTCCTAGGGTCGGTCACCGGGGCCACCCGGGCCGCTTCCTTTGCCGGCGGCGGCATCACCTTTTGTTCGCTGATCCCCATGCGCTCCATTCCCTTCAAGGTGGTGGCGCTGCTGGGCCTTTCCTTCGATAAGTTTCCCCGCCGCGAAACGAGGGCCTCCTTTAACCTGATGGACCGCGAACGGCGCAAGGGCGACCGGAGCATCCGGGAAAACGACAAGCACCTGTTCCTGGAAACGGTGCTGTCGGCCCGCGACTACCTTTATGTCAGTTACCTCGGCCAGAGCGTCCGCGATAATACCGCCCTGCCGCCTTCGGCCCTGGTGGACGAGCTGATCGATTCCATTGAAGCCGCCTGCGACGAGCCCGAAGAGGTGCGGAAGCGGCTGATCACCCGCCAGCCCCTGCACGGCTTCAGCCGCCAGTATATGGGGGGCGATGGCCGCCTGTATTCCTACCTCCTTGGTGAAAAGGGCTCCCATACGCACCTGTTCGATGCGGCCAGGGAACGGGAGCCGTTGCGCCTGGACGAAGTGTCGCCCGATGCCCTGGTGGCGTTTTTCAAAAATCCTTTCAAGGCGTATTACAACCGGGTGCTGGCCATTTACTACGGCGACGGCGAGGAGCTGCTGCCGGGAACGGAGCTGTTCGCCCTCGACACGCTGCAGCAGTGGTCGCTCAAGCACGAGCTGCTGCGGGTGGAGGAAGAAGGGTGGGAGGCCCACAGCCGCAGGGGGGTGAAAACCGGGCGCCTGCCCCTGAAGAATATGGCCGGCATCATCCTGCAGCAATCCGGCGAGGTGGTGCGGCCCGTACGCCGCTTGCTGCTGCAGACCACCGAAGGCCTGCCGGTACGCACCGCTGCCGTGGACGTGGCCATCGGCGATACGGGCCTGAAGGGAACCCTCGAGGGGGTGTACGGGGCGCGGCTGGTGGTGGTGTCCTTTTCGCGCAGCGAGGGCAAGTACTTGCTCGAAGCCTATATCCGCTACCTGGCGGGCCGGGCGGCGGGCGTGGTGGACGAGGTATATTTTATTTCCTCCGAGAAGAGCGCCGTTTTCAAGGGCCGCCTCCTCAGCACGGCCGAGGCGCAGCAGCGGCTGGCCGTCCTGCTGCAGCTCTACAAAAGGGGACATGAGCGGATCCTGGCCTTTTACCCCGACTTCAAGCCGGACCTGTCCAAGATTTCGGCGCTCGACCGCAAAGGCTTTGACAAGCTGGTCACCGACAAGCTGGATAATTACAATTCGCCCTGCACCGATACCTATATATTGAACGAGTTCCAGAACGGCTTTTTTACCAGCGACGAAGTGCTGGAGGAGTATAAAGCCAACTGCCGCGAACTGCTGCTGCCCCTGGCTGAGGTCTTTGCCGACTATTTCGAATAATATTATTTTGATTCTGATGGACCAGGAGAAACTGGAAGCCCGCAGGGCTGCAACAAAAGTAGCCCCGGGTAAAACCCGGGGTCAGCAGTAGTTAGGCAACCGCAACCCCGGATGGGGTTGAATGTGGGACTTACGGTAACGAGATTAATCCCGATCAGGATAGCTATTCAAAGAATTCTTCAGAAGTGAAAATTCTTTTAAATCGAACAGGACACATTCAACCCCTTCAGGGTTGTGGGGACGAACTACTGCTGACCCCGGGTTTCACCCGGGGCTACTTTTGTTAAAGCCCTTCAGGCTTCCTTTTTCTTCCAGGCAACCATTAATAAAACAGTATAACTCTTTGCCTTTGGCACGGCCCGGCTACAGGCGGATCTTGATCCCCCCGTTGACCACGAACCCTTCCACGGGCGCGTAGATGTCCCGGAAAAGAGGCTGGTCCACCGGGCCGGTAAAAATGCTGTCGAACCTCGTCTGGCGCGTATCGGTAAAGTTTTCAAAGTTGACAAAAAGGGAAAAGTGCTCCCATAGCTTTTCCGCCATAAAGCCGGTGATCCAGTAGGGCTTGCCGGAAGACCCGTCACCGAGCTGTTGCCGGCTGAAATAATACCCTTCCAGGCCCAGTTTGAGCTTTTCCTCGATCTCGTACATCAGCACTTTGTTCAGCCGGTGGCGGGCGGTGAGGGGCAGCCAGCTTTTTTCTCCCGAATAGTGGGTGTTGGCATCGGTAAAGGTGTAGCCCACGAACAGCTTAAAATCGCCGTACAGCAGGCGCAGGTTGGTTTCCATTCCCTTCGTATCGATAGGGCCGCCGGCATTCCGAAAAATCCTTTTCCCGTCCGGCGTTTCCTGCAATACCAGGGGGTTCCGCAGCCGGGTATAAAAAAACAGGTGGTTGAGGCTGAGGCTTATTGCCCCCAGGTGGGTACGGTAGTGAACGTCCCAGTTGCCGCCCACCGACCGCTCGTTCTGGGTGTAGTGCTCGTCAATGGGCAGCACATCCAGGAACTGAAGCCGTTCCGCCTCCTCGGTAAAGATGGTGGGTGTTTTATAGCCCCAGCCGCCACCCAGGCGAGTGGTCCATTGGGGCGAAACCCGGAAAAGGGCGGAGAGGCGCGGCAGCAGTTCCCAGCCGTAGGCCGCCGTCCGGTCGCCGCGGAGGCCGGTTTCCAGGGTGATCCGTTCGTTAGGCGACCAGCTGTTTTGCACAAAAAGTCCGAAGGTGTTATAATGGTAGTCCCGGGGCGGAATGGCGGCGGGCTTTCCTTCGGAGAGGTCGTCGGTCAGCAGGTTGGCGCCCGCCACCCATTGGGCCTGCTCGCCCCGGTGGTTCCAGGTCAGCTCCGAAAAAGAGGATTGCTGCAGGGCCCGGAACCGGTAGGACGGGAGTTCAAGGCTGCGGTCGAAGCGGGTATAGCTGTTTTTCAGCTGCAGCGTCGTGCGCTCGTCCAGGCGGTGGACAATACCCAGCTGGGTGGTGAGGCGGTCGGTGTTGTTCCGTTCGTAATAGCCGCTGCCGCCCCGCTTGATATAGTCGATGCTGCCGCCGAGGCGGCGCTCGGTGATGTAGCTCACCCCCACGTCCGCCGTAGTCTTATGACCGTACAGGAACAGGCGGGGGTTGAGGGTGTAGCGCCGGAATTGGGGCAGGGCGGTCAGGCCGATGCCGGCCGGGTCGTAGGGGGCGCCGCTGTTGCGGGAGGCAAACAGGGTCAGGCCGGCCTTGCCGTACCGCTCGGAATAAAACCCGCTCAGGTCGAGCCCTCCGGCCGAGGTGCCGTTGGCCAGGAAGGAAGCTTCCCGCTCCGGGCCCGGGGTTTTGGACACCAGGTTCACCAGCCCGGCGATGGCGCCACCCCCGTACAGGGTGGAGGAAGAGCCTTTGATCACTTCCACCTGCCGGAGGTCCAGCGGGGCGATCTGCATGATGCTAAGGCCCCCGGCAAAGCCCGCATACAGGGGATAGCCGTCGCGCAGCACCTGGGTATACCGGCCCTCCAGGCCCTGGATGCGGATGCCGGCGTTGTAGGAGGTGGCGGAGGTTTGCTGGATCTGGATGCCGGTGCTTTCGCTGAGCAGCATCCGGATCTCCCCCGGTTTCATATTGCCCTTTTCCGCCAGTTCTTCCCCGGAGATCACCTCGATGCGGGTGGGAGTGTGGCCAATGCTGCGGCTGGTACGGGTGGCGCTTACGACCACCGCTTCTTCGTCGCCCTCCGCCTCCGCCGGCTCCAGGGTGAAAAGCAGGGTGGTGTCGGAGGTGAGGAAGACGGAAACCAGGGCTTCGCGGTAGCCGGCATGGGTGACCCGGAAGGTTTGTTTGCCGGTAGGGAGATTCCTCAAAACAGCGGTGCCGGTGCTGTCGGCGGCGACGGGGGGGAGGTCCTCCTTCCCGCTAAGGGTGGCGCCGGGCAGGGGATGGTTTTCGTGGTTCCGGATAGCGGCTTTTAATACGTGCTGGGCCTGCAGCGGCAATAAGGCGGCGCAAAGCAGCAGTATGGTCAACAGGAATTTTAGATAAGGGAAATGCATAGCGGGGTTGCTGAATTTTTTCTGCATGTTCATGAAGTCGGGAAACAGTATCCAGAATAAGAATAGGGGCATAGCGACCTGGGCGCCCGGAAGGGCGGCAGGGGCTGCGCAATAAGACCAACAGGAAAGGAAACGTTAGCCCAGTTGGGGCGGCTGCCAGATGGGCAGGGCGAGGTGGAGCAGGGCCGCTGCCGGCAGGGCGGCATAAGCCGGGCGGACAGCGGGCGGCGGCAACGCCGGTGCCGCTGCCGATTGGAACAGGGAATAGGCGGCACAGCAAGCACAGGTGCAGAAGGGCGAACAGCGGTCCTCGTGGTTTATATCATGCTGGCCCGCCCGGGTCCATTCGGCCTGGTGCGGATCACCTTTGCCCGCAACGGCCTCGTCGGCGCACGGCAGAACGCTGAGCGCCAGGACAAGCAGGGCCATAAGAAACGTGATCCATTTCATGCCGGGCAAAGGTACAGGCAGGTGCCCCTTGCCGGCAAAACAAAAATTGTAGCAGGGTTGCAGGAACGCGTGGGGGCGTAATAAGGGAAAAGCCCGAAAAATATTTTGCCGGAACAAAAGATCGGCCTAGCTTTAATTTTACAACAAACTCCCGGGCAGGCTTAGCCGTAAAGCTGGTGTACAGGGGCCCGGCACAGTTTCCCGGTCGTGTGGAAAAGGATCAGCCAGGTTTCTCCTCTTGTTACTCCGGTATCCTATCGGTAGCAATTTTCCAACAGCAGGCTATTCAATTGTCAGGACGTGATTAGTGTTCCGGACCGTGCAGGTTTCTCAAAGCATTCCCGCCTATCCCCCTGAAAATTTTCTTCAATTCCAAGTCCGAAAACAATTCATTATGATGGTGCTGGTCAATATCATCACGGATGCGGTCGAGCGGGGTTGGGACAATTTCCTGGCCCGCCCGAAAGGGCCCCTGAACTTCCGCTTCATCCTCCAGACGCTGATGGCCACCTCCCTGGCCATTCGGGCCGGCATAAAGGATGCGCGGGCGGGGCAGCCCCCTTTCCTGTGGACGGTCTTCTCCGATCGGGCCCGCCGGAGGCAGCTGAAGCGCTCGGGCTGGAAGGACGTGCAGCGGCTGTTCTTCCTGGCCTGCCTGCTGGATGCGATCTACCAGTTGATCGTGCACCAGGGTATTTTCTTGTTCGAGCTGTTGTTTACCGCCACCCTGCTGGCGGTGCTTCCTTATATCCTGTTGCGGGGACCGGCCAACCGCGTCGCCCGGGGCTTTATCCGCCGCCATCCCGGCGCCGTGGAAAAGGAGCCGCTAACCTCCCCGCCTCTGTCTAACGATAATGATTAACCTAAAAACAAATACTATGTCAGGCATGAACGACAACCAGAAATGGACACAGCCCGCAGCCATGGCCCTTCCCCCCGGTGGGGTATTTGAACAGCAACAGGGTCGTTACGGGCCCATCTTTCCCAAAACGCCCGCCTGCTACGGCTTTACCATCATCGCCAAAATAAAGCCGGGAACCCGTGACCATTTTTACGAATACGCCCAGCGGATCGAAAAGACCGTGGCCGAAAAGCCCGACGCCCTGGAGGTGCTGCAACTGCACTACCTGCGCTGGGTGCTGTTCGACATCAGCAACGAGACCTACTTTATGTACCAGGGCATCTTCGATACCGATTTTGACAAATACACCGAGGATGCCGTGGCCCTGTTTTCGAAATACGGCATCAACACCGTTTTTGAAAACCTGGAAGGCTTTCCCATGGACTGGAAGACCAATCCCCAGGCCTTCGTGCAATTTGTGCGGGACCACCAGCGCCCGAGTTTCCTGGAGTACGGTGAGTACCCCTTTGTGAGTGCCGACGAGATCAAAAAGGCGCTGCAGCTGAAGGCATCCTTCTCCACCATGCTGGACCAAATGCAATAGGAGGTAACTATGCTTGAATTAGACGACATCCAATATATATTGCTGTCTCGGGTGCCGGCGCTGACGGGGCGCTACGAGTTTTTAACCTTCCGCCAGCCCGCCGGCGGCCGTAAATGGCTGGAGCAAATCCGGGAGAAAGTGCCCTCCGCCGCCCAGGTGGCACAAACCGTGGAGCAGGACCAGCGCTGGATCACGGTGGCCTTTACCCATAACGGCCTGCGGGCCCTGGGTCTGGACGAAGCCTCCCTGGCCACCTTTCCCGAAGAATTTAAACAGGGTATGGTGGCCCGGGCGGAGATCCTGGGCGACACGGGCCGGAACCATCCCGACCATTGGGTGGGGCAGCTGGCCAGCCCCGACCTGCACGCCCTCGTCATCCTGTTTGCCCGCACGGCCGAAGAGCGGCTGCGCTGCCAACAAAAGCACGAAGAGCTGGTGGCGCAATGCGAAGGGGTGGAGCTGCTGTCGGCCCTGGATTTGGAAGCGACGCCGCCCTTCACCTATGCGCACGACCATTTCGGCTACCGCGACCGCCTGTCGCCGGTGGTGATCGAAGGCACCGGCGAAACGCCCACCCCCGGTTCCGGCCCGCCCCTGAAGGCTGGCGAGTTCATCCTGGGCTACCCCGACGAGGACGGTCCGCCGGCAAACCTGCCGCAGCCCGAAGAGCTGTCGCGCAACGGCAGCTTCATGGCCTACCGGCGGCTGGAAGAGCACGTGGGCGCCTTCCGCGAATTTTTAAAGCAGCAGGGCGCCACTCCCGAAGAGCAGGAGCTGGTGGCGGCAAAGCTGATGGGCCGATGGCGTACCGGTGCTCCCCTGGTGCTGGCCCCCGAAAAAGAGGACCCGGAGCTGGGCGGCGACTGTCAGCGCAACAATAATTTCAACTACAAGGAAATGGACCCGCACGGCTATGCCGTGCCCCTGGGCTCGCATATCCGCCGGATGAACCCCCGGGATACGGCCGCCAACATGAACCGGCGCCGCATGCTCCGCCGCGGGGCCACGTACGGCCCCTACCTGCCCGAGGGGGTTCCTGACGATGGAAAGGAAAGGGGCATTGCCGCCTTTGCCATTTGCGCCAGCCTCATCCGCCAGTTCGAATTCGCCCAGAACGTCTGGGTCAACGACAAGAATTTCCACGAGCTGGGCAACGAACGCGATCCCTTTATCGGTAACCACGACGGCACGCTGGAGTATAAGATTCCTAAACGCCCGATCCGGAAGGTGATCAAGGGACTGCCGGCCTTTACCACCGTACGGGGGGGCGCCTATTTCTTTCTGCCCGGGCTGAAGGCCCTGGAATACCTGGCCTCCCTGGGCGGACCACAGTGATCCCAATTCATTTTCCATCCACAACGACCCGTTATGAGTACCACTAATTTTCCCGCCCGCACCTACAACCAGGTCCACCGGCCCCGCAGTTACCAGCCCGGCAGCCGCCGGATCAGCATTTACTGGACGTGGAGCTATCCCTGGGAGGCCAACCGCGAGGTTGCGCAGATGGACAACCGCTTTTCCACCATGACCGAAGTGCGGCGGGTGGCCTGGCCGGCGTATGAAACCCCGGAATGGGATGAAAATAATTTTTTGCAGGGCATTGCCGGCACGCTGGAGCTGTTCCACCGCTCCACCCTCAGCTTCCAGGCCCTGGCAGGGGAAGTGACCGGCCAGCCGGTGGCGGTGTTCCAGCGCATCGACCAGGCCGGCTACAAGCTGCCCATCGACGAACGCATCCTGGAGGATACCGATACGCTGCTGGTCTTCGGACTCGATCATCTGGTTTCGGAGCAGGAGGCGGCGCCCGAAGAGATCGAAGCCATCCGGGAGTGGCTCCAACGGGAAGGCACTTGTTTGTTGATTGGTCCGCACCACGACGTGGGTTTTTCCGACGACCTGCAGCAGCGGCAGATGGAGTACCGCCATCATGGCGATGCGCTGGTGCCGCGCCAGCAGCGGTTTGGGCAGTACACCCGTTCGCTGATGAAGGGGCTGGGCATCCCGGTGCTGAACAAGTACGGGCTGCGGCCCGCCGTGGTCCGGGGCACGAAGGAGATCGCCCCGCTCAACGCCCGCCGCGACCTGGACAAGCTGGGTCTGCTCCAGGACGTCACCACCTTCAATTTCCATCCCCACCTGCCGCATTACGAGATCACGTCGTATGATCCGCGGTCGGTGGTGCTGCTGGCCTGCCAGCCGGTAGACCTGGACCGGCCCCATCCCTTTATAGAAGAAGGCAACAAGGAATTCAACGCCTTTATCTGGCTGCCGCCGAAGGAGGAGCGGGCGGGCAATATTTTAATGGCCGACTCCACCATTTTCACCACGCTTTTTGGGGGCACCGCCAGCCTGGAAAATTTCTGGCGGAACATTGCGCTGATGAAGTAAGCCGCCTGCACGGAAGGGTAAAAAGGGGCTCAGCCTAATTCCGCAATCTCCAGCCAGTAGGTAAAAAAGTGCTCGATCTTTTTCACCGTACCGCCGAAGGTGGACGGCTTCGCCACAAAGCTGTTGGCGCCCTGCCGGTAACATTCCCTTACCAGATCCGGGTCGTCCGACTCACCCAAGATGATGACCGGGATGTGGCCGTACTTCGGATGGCGCTTCAGTTCCTGCAACAGCTCCAGGCCATTGCCGGGACTGATGTCGTAATCAACCAGGATCACCGCCGGTAGCTCCTGGCGTTCGAGAAAGGGAAAAACCTTATCGCTTTGGGTCAGGAACGTTACCGCTATGTTCCTGCCGATATCCTGCAGGGTCTGTTGGGTAATGTAGCGGTCATCGGGATCGTCTTCCACCATCAGGATATAGCGGCTTTCTGTGTCCATAGTTCAGGGGTTGGCGGCCAAAGGTATTAAGTATTTTGTATCCCGGCCGGAAGGCGTATGTGCCAGGACGATAGAAAGCTTTTTACAGCCAGGGAACAATTTAGCGATCCCTTCCTTGGTCAACATTCGTTATTCCTTCTAGTTCACCACTTTTTTTTCCTTTGCATTCCAATACAGGGGGTGGAAACCCATGATGCCATCGTTGCATTCCCGGCTGTTTTTAGACCATGCTTGCCCGTGTGAGGTTTCACGGATATGCTTCGCTTTTAAATAATGCTCCAGGGGTAGGAAGTGAATACACCTGTAATAGTTTTATCGTGATGTCCGGTAGGGTTACTTGCCTGCCGGAATTTTCTTTAACGGAAGGAGGTGGCGATCCTGCCGAGGGTGGAGTCGAACAGGGCTTTTTGCGCCGGGGGATAAGAAAGCCGCAGATGGTGCAGTTCCCCGTCTTTCCGGATGCTTTTATAATAAAAAATGCCTTCCTCGTTCTGTCCGCTGATCACGTACCAGGTAGGTTTCAGCACCTTATAGGTGATGCCCCGGAACCGCTTCAGGTCGTCCAGGTAGCTTTCCTTCAGTCCCTCAGGGGTTCCAGGTCCGAAGCTCTCCACCGTTAGTTCGATGCCCTCCTGCTTATGGTGGTACCATTGCAGGGTGCCGGCCGCTACCAGGAGCCCCCTGGAAAAGCCGGAAGGCAGTTGCAGGTCAAAGCCATTTTTGTGGTGAATGTTCATCCAGCCCTTTTGGGCAAAGAGGGTATTGAGTACCAGGCAAAAGAAAAGGGTGCCAACGGCTTTCCGAAAAATGTTCATGTTTTGGTTCAATAGGGAAGTTGAAAAAGAGCCTTTTAGCTAAGATAGGGAAAATCCGCTGCCCCTATATTTTCCCTGATGTTTCAAAAGCGAGGTTCGGTTAGCAGGCCTGAAAGGCCGGAATACCCCAATATGTCCGATAAAGAAAAAATAAAATGTTTTTTATTTATAATATTGTTAATACATTTAATTAAAATTTAATAGGTAATGGCTGTGCTCCTTTATACGACTGCAGGGTGATCAAAGTTTACTATTTACAGTTGGCCGAGTGGAAATTCCGTTTTGTAAGGTTCACCTTTTAAGTTTTGCATTGTCCACCTCTTAAATAGTCCTTTTATGAAAAAATTGAAGTTTTCTTTAATTGCCCTTTTCCTTACCGGCCTGTGCCTGACTTCGTGTAAAAAGGACATTGTTAATGAAGCTGAACAGCCTTCCACGGCTGAAAGCGGGGCAAAACCTTCCGAAAGCACGCTTGCGGAACACCATCACCACTTACGCGGAAGTAACTGTGGCCATGGATTATGGGCTACCGATGACGTGAATGGCCACCACCACCACAAACGGGGCGCCAACTGCTACCAGCATGGGGTGTGGGCTACCGATGACGTGAACGGACACCATCACCACAAGCGCGGCGACAACTGCCCTGAGCATAACCGATGGGCAACCTCCGACCCGTTTTATGGATGGTAAGTAGGGTGGCGTTTGTAGAAGGATCCCCTTTCTTCGGATGCTTTTAACCTGAGAAATGACTACCTCCGGCGCCCGGTAAAACGGGAAAAAGCGAACAGGCAGGTGCATGCACTTGCCTGTTCGCTTTAACTACTTCCATACTAAAGGAACCGCTATCAGAACCGGTAACCGAAATTCAGGTTCAGGCGGGCGCCATTGCCGCGGACGTATTCCAGCGCCTGCGCCCGGTACTGGCTGCGGGGCGGATAATAAGCCTGGTTGAACAGGTTTTCAATGCCCAGGGCCAGGCTGAAGGATTTATTCATCGTATACCCGGCGTTGAAATTAAAATAGGTGGCGGGCCGTACCGGGGCTTCACTTAAGCCATACGCCCCGTTGCTGCGGGGAGCGAAGCGGTCGCGGCTGCCGGTATAAAGTGCGGACAGCTGCAGGTTTACCGCGGTAACGGGCTGGTAATTCACAAAAGCCGTAGCCTTGGCCGGTGCAATCCGTTCGCCGATCAGGTAGGACTCTTTCCCGGAAGCATCTTTCGATTTGCCTTCCACGAAGGAATAGCTGCCGCCCGCTTTCATATTGTGGCGCAGACGGACTTCCGCCGACACCTCGTAGCCATAGATCCGCTCCGGTTCGCGCTGGGTCACAAAAATCCCGTTCTGCTCCACCAGGTTCGCACCCAGTTTGGAGGTGCTGACAAAGTAGGCCGCCGTCAGGCTGACCGGGCCCAGCTGGCTGCTGAAGCCCCCTTCGTAGTTGTTGGTGATCACCGGGTCGGTCGGGATCTTTTCCAGCGTATCCTCGGCGGCGGTACGCAGCATCCGGCCCAGCTCGTTCAGGCCGAACGCCTGGGAAAAGCTCACAAACGGGCTGAACACATGCCAGCGGTTGTAGCGGGCGCCTACGTTGAACATGGTCGCATTATAGGAAAGCTTTCCCCCTTTGACCGGTATGCTGCCTTCGCCATTGGGCCCTTTGGCAATGGTACTGAAGTCCTTTACCCGGATGCCGGCATTTTCGTAGCGGATGCCACCTTTGAGCACCAGCTGGTGGAAGTCGGCCTTTACCTGGGCAAAAGGCGCCATGTTCAGCATGTCCATGTCCGGGATATACACCCGGCCGTCGGTCAGCACCTGGTTGGTGCGGTCCTTCAGCAGGTCGAAGCCATAGGTGACGTCGCCGGAGATTCCGCTTCCTTTCCAAGGGGTGCTCAGGTTGGCGCGGACGCCCTTTTTGTACGACTGGATATAGGTTTGTCCCGGCCCGTACCAGGCGGTGGATTTTTCCACGTAGCGGTTCAGCGACTGGAACCGGTGGTCGTACAGCACCAGCTCGAGGTTGCTGCTGGCCGGCAGGTCTTTTACGCGGTAGCTGAGATACAGGTTGTGGCTGTGCGGGGTGCCGGCCGGTTCGCCGGGGTCCACGCCTTTGACACCTACCGCCGGTGAACGTCCGAACACGCCGGCTTTATTGATATAGGTCGCATGCTGGCGGCTCTGGAAGATATTGTAGGAAAGTTCCACCTGCTGGTTGTCGGAAATCTGGTAGCCGATCTTGCCAAAGCCGTTGAACAGCCGCGTTTCGCTAAGGCCGTCGGCCTGGGCGATCACGTTGCCGTCGGCATCCTTCTGGACCCTGGTTTGCTGGTACACGCCGCTCAGCACATAGGACAGCCGGTTCACGGTGCCGTGCAGGGTTTGCGACAGGCGGTAGCCCACGGTGTGGTTGGTATGCAGCAGGTTGCCGTCCACGCCCACCTTGGTCTCGCCGCCGATCTTCTTTCCGGCCACGGGCTTTTTGGTAATGAGGTTGATGATGCCGCCGCCCGAGCCGTTGCCGTAAATGGAGGTGGCGCCCTTGATCACTTCCACCCGTTCGATCACAGCCGGATCAATGGATCGGAGATCCCGGCTGCCGTTCATCAGGGGTGTGGATTGCGGGATGCCGTCGATCAGCACCAGCACGGAGCGGCCCCGGAGGGTTTGCCCGGCATTGGTGGCCTTGTTGGTAAAAGTGCCCAGGCCCGGGACGGTATTTCCTAAAATGGAGGTAATGGAGGAATTGATGGCGGCCTGCTCCTGGATCTGTTTGGCATTCAGGAGGGTAACGGAGGACGGAACGTCCCGGATGCTTTCTTCCTTACGGCCGGCGGTCACTACCACGGCATCCAGTAAAGCCCCTTCGTCCAGGGCCACCAGCAGGGTCGCCTCTTTAGCCTCCTGGATGGTCACGGGGAGGGTACGGGCGGAAAGACCTGCCGAGCTGACGGTGATCTTTTGTTTGCCTGCCGGCAGGGCCGGTAGCGAAAAGCGGCCCTCCGCGTCGGTGACCGTGCCGGGGCCATTGGCCACCAGGACGGACGCATGCGGAACAGGTTCCCCTTTTTCGTTTTTCACGGTACCCTTCAGCGAACCGGTTTGCTGGGCGGTGGCGATGAGGGTTCCGGAAAGGCAAATCAAAACGGACAATACGTATCGGGTCATAATCAGTAACATTGAGCCGCAGCCCGGGAGGGAGGCGGGGTAAAAGGTTATCTATTTTTTTAGGGAAGGCTTCTGTTGTTTTTTGCGTTTGCCCCACCAGATGTAAAAGCCGGTCACCGGCAGGGAGGCTGTTACCAGGGCGGCCAGGAAGACCACCAGTCGCAGGGGAAGTCCCCCGATGCCGCCGGTATGGATGTCGTAGTTCAGGCGGTTGGCTTTTTCCCCGCCGTTGGCATCGGCATATTTGCCGCGGGCGCCGTCGGGGATTTCGGCGGCCGTATAGGGGTTAAACGTCAGGTAGTCGGCATTGAAATGCCGCTTTTGCTCCGGGAAGATCCGGACCGTGAGGGGAGCGTCGTCCGCTGCCGGCAGCAGGTATTGGATGCGGGCGGAGGAGGCGTAGCGGCCCCGGACCTGCGCCTCGACGGCATCCAGCGGCCGGCCGGCGGCCAACGCCGCTTCCGGCTTTTTCACGTTGAGTTTAGCGGCTTCCGGAAAAGATTTTCCGCCGCTGAACAGGCTGTATTCCGCATCCCTTACCGCTTCAAAGCCCCAGACCAGGCCGGTCAGGACCACGAAGATCATGATCCAGGAAGCATAGAAGCCGAATACATTGTGCAGGTCGTAGTTCAGGCGTTTGGGCGAAGCATCCCATTTGACCGAAAAGCTTTGTCTGCGGGTGGCTTTCGACCATTTCTGCGGCCACCACATTATGATGCCGGTAATGATGATGAGGCCGAAGAGGAGGGTGGCCCAGATGACGATGGTCTTGCCGACAGGATCGGGCAGCCAAAGGTGCATATGACCGTGCAGCACCTGGCGGAAAAAATCCCGGTCCATATCCTTCACCTTCAGCACGGTGCCGGTATACGGGTCGAGGTACACATTATAATTATACCCTTTCTTCTTGTTGTTAAAGCTGACGGCCACGGAATGGTCCGCTCCCGCATAGGAGATGCGGCTCACCTTTTTTCCCGGCAGCTCCTTTTCGGCGAGGGACTTCAGGGAGGAGACCGGCAAAAAGGAGGCGTTCCTTTGCTCCACGTGCAGGTAGGGCTGGAAGGCCTCGGTCAGCTCGGGCTGGAAGGCATAGAGGGCGCCCGTCAGGGCCACGATCAGGATCACCAGGCCGGAGGCCAGTCCGCCCCACAGGTGCAGCACGGCCGCCAGCCGGCCGAGGGGGCCCTGTTTGGCAAACAGGGCCTTTTTTCCGTTGCCCTTTACCGGTCCTTTGGCCCGACCGGGGGTGCGGGTAGGGGCGCCCGGGGGCGGTGGTGAAGGCGGAGCAATGGGCGGTTCAGCGGATGTGGGACGCATGCGGAAAAGTTTCAGGGCGCAAGTTGCCCCATCGAAAACTGAGCTATTTGCGAAATCCGGAAAAGAAATTTCCGAAATGTGAAAATTCAGGCCGTTCCGGCCTTTTTAAGGCGTGGGCGGCCCTGCCGTTCGAAACTTTTCCACCCCGGTGCGGCAAACCCCCAACCCTTCTTAACTTGCCGTCCAATAATCCCCGCTACATGACGGCACCCGCCTATCAGCCTTTCAACGCCACCACCGTCCCCCTCCGGGGCAGCAACCTCATTGAAGCGTCCGCCGGTACGGGCAAGACCTATTCCATCGCCATCCTGGTGCTGCGGCTGGTGCTTGAGGAAGGCCTGCCGGTCAAGGACATCCTGATGGTGACCTTCACCAAGGCTGCCGTGGCCGAGCTGGAAGACCGCATCCGGCGGTTTTTGCGCAGCGCCTACAAGGCCAGCCGGGGCGAAGCCATCTTCGATGGCACTATAAAGTCCTTAGTGGAAGAGGCTATCGAAAAACAGGGCGAAAGCAAGGTGCAGGGCGTGCTGAAGGAGGCGCTGCTCTTCCTCGACGAGACCTCCGTGCTCACCATCCACTCCTTCTGCCAGCAGACGCTGGCCGAATTCGCCTTTGAAACGGGCCAGGTCTTTGGTGCCGAAACCCTCAAGGACCCCGCCACCGTGCTGGCCGAGGAGATCAACAAATTCTGGCGCCGGGAGATCACCACCCTGCCCGTGGCGCTGCTGGCCCCCCTGATCGCCGGCGAGCTGTCGCAGGCCGGCCTGACCGCCATCGTCAAAGAACACCTCGACGGCAAGAAATTCATCCACTTCGATGAGAACGAGCCTTATACCGCCTGCGAGGAAGACCACCAGGCGTGGATACAGGAGCTCGTCGAGCTGCAGGAAAAGGAAGCCGAACTGCGGGCCTGCCTCGAGCAGCACCTCCGCGACCACCGCGACGAGCTGGAAAAAATCTCCGCCGCCGACCGCTACGCGAAGAAAAGCCTCCTGCCCCTGGTGGACCGGCCGCAGGATTTTTTGGCCCAGCTGGTCAAAAGCCGGGGCTCCGGCTACGTGCAGAAGCTGTACCCCGACCTGCTGGAGCGGCACGATGCCTGCGACGACGTGCTGCGGGAGCGCAATGCCCTGGTACGGCGGATCATGGACCACCTCTACTGCCGGGCCATCCGCCAGGTGGCCGAGGGACTGGAAGCCTACAAGCACCGCAACAACCTGCAGTCCTTCGACGACATGATCAAAAACCTGCACGCCTCCCTGGTAGGCGGGAGCAACGACCGCCTGGTCGCCGCCCTGCAGGGGAAATACCGGGCCGTGTTCATCGACGAATTCCAGGATACCGACCGCCTCCAGTACGACATTTTCGACAAAGCTTTTGGCAAAGGGCCCGTGCTGTTTTACATCGGCGACCCCAAGCAGTCGATCTACGCCTGGCGCAAGGCCGACATTTTTACCTACTTCAAGGCCCGCGAAACCGTGGACAACGTCTACGGCATGAACCACAACTTCCGGTCCTCACCCGCCTTCATCGCGGCCATGAACGCCTTTTTCCTGCCCACGGACGGTTTCGATACCTTCCATTTTTCCGGGTCGGGCCAGGCTATTGCCTACATCCCCGTGCAGGCGCCCGAAGGGAGGGGCAAGGAACCCTTATTTCTCGACGGCGAGGCCTGCACGCCGTTGACGTTCTTCCCGCTGCCGAATAAAAATGCCATCTGCGCCGGCGTGGCCGGGCAGGTGGTGGCCCTGCTGTCGGAAGGCTACACCCTGGGCGCCGGGGGCCGCAGGGTTGGCCCGGCCGATATCGGCATCCTCGTGCGCTCCAACGGCGAGGGCCGCGACATCAAGGCCGCCCTGGCGGCCCGCGGCATCCCGGCGGTGACCATCGCCGACGACAAGGTGCTGCAATCCGAAGAGGCCGTGTACCTGCTGTACCTGCTGAAGGCCATGGAAGACCCCACGCCGGCCCATATCAACCGGGCGCTGCTGTCGCCTTTTACGGGCTTTACCGCCGCCGACATCCGGGCGCTGAACGACGAGCAGGCGGTGCTGCATTTCAAGCAGTATAAAAATACCTGGGACGAAGACGGCGTATACACCGCCCTGATGGATTTCGTGGCGGGCTACCGGGTGCGGCAGGTGCTGCTGCAACCCTCCACCGAAGGCGGCGAGCGCATCATCACCAACCTGTTCCAGCTGATCGAGCTGGTGCACAAGGTGCAGACCTACAAAAAATTATCGCCCCTGGAGCTCCTGGGCTGGCTGAAGCGGGGTATCGAAGGCATGGAAACCGAGGGCGACGAGTACGAGCAGCGGGTGGAAAGCGACGAGGAGGCCATCAAGATCGTCACCATCCACAAAAGCAAGGGGCTGGAATACAACATCGTGCTGGCGCCTTTCCTGGACTTCGTCATCGACAAGCCAAGGATCCGCCACTGCAGCTTCCGTCACCCCGAAACCGGCGAATACATTGCTGCCCACAAGGACGTGCTGACGCCGGAGCAGCAGGAGTGGCTGCAGACGCAGACCGAGCAGGAGAACCGCCGCCTGCTGTACGTGGCCCTGACGCGGGCGGCCCGCCAGTGCTATGTTTTCCGCAACGAGTTCGTCAAAAAATCCACCCTGGTGCCCTTCCTGGCCGCCCTGGCCGGGACCGGGCAGGGCCTGATCGCCCTGGCGGCGCCGCCTGCGGTACCCGAAGGTTATGCCTGGGGGGCGGAAGAACGGGCGCAACCCACCGCCGCGGCGGGCCCGGTGCGGTTCGGGCTGGTGCAGCACATGTGGCGCCGCATGAGCTATACCGGCCTGGCGGCGGCCCACGAGTCCAGCCCGAAGGGGCGGGGCGCCGAGGCCCCCGGGGCCTACGACGACTTCGTATTCCACCAGCTGGCCAAGGGCAGCCAGACAGGCAACCTGCTGCACTACCTGTTCGAGCAGGTGCATTTTGCCGACAATAGCCGCTGGGAAACGGTGGTGAAGGAAGCCCTCCTGCGCTTTGCGCCCCGCCAGGAAGAACGCTACCTGCCACTGTTGCAGGAGTTGCTGGCGCAGGTGCTGAACGCCACCATACAGGTGGGAGGGGAGTCGTTCCAGTTGGCCCAGGTGGATTTTCACAAGCGCCTCCACGAGTTTGAGTTCGATTTTCCCGTGCCCCTGTTCCAGCCACAGCTGCTGCACCTGTTGTCCGACGGCGTCATCCAGGTAGCCGTGAAGCGGCTGCCCCTGCTGGAGGGCATCATGAACGGGAAAATGGACCTGTTCTTCGAGTGTAAGGGCAAATACTTTATCCTCGACTGGAAATCCAATTATTTGGGCGACACGCTGGAGGCCTACGGCCGCGAACAGTTGCTGGCGGTGATGAACGAAAACAACTACCACCTGCAATACCTGCTGTACACGCTGGCCGCCGCCAAATACCTGGAAAGCCGGCTGCCCGGGTTCGATTACGAACGGGATTTCGGGGGTGTCGTCTATTTATTCATACGGGGGGTACGCCGGGAAGGCGATACCGGCATTTACACCTGCCGGCCCACGGTGGCGCAGCTGCAGCGCCTTCAGGATATCCTGGAAGGAAAGGTGCCCACCGCCCTGAAGGAAGGGTCCTCCCTGCCTGTTGATGCTTCCGTAAACCTGCTGACCCCGGAACCTGCAGAGAGCGGGCTGGTGTAACGAAAATTTCATTGCATCTGCGGGCGCACCTGGAGGTCTGTTAAAGGTAAAAGTGTTCCCCGGACTGTCTTCCCCTCCAATTATTTTTCCCGGAAAACTAAAAATTTAGTTGTTAAACTAGGTTTTTAGTTTTAGTTTTATTTGGAAATTATTTCCGAAAAAAACGCTTTCCTGGGCCGGGTTGCAACTGCTGCACCTGCTGGGGAAGCCCTTCTGCAACCACTGAAAATAAGAAACCATGCTGCCGTTTGCCATTTATTTGTTGAAGGTCATCGCCTGCTCCGGGGCCCTGTATCTCTATTATGTTGCCGCCCTGCGCAACAGGGGCTTTCACCGCTGGAACCGTTTTTATTTGCTGGCTGCCACCTTGCTGTCCGTGCTGATTCCTTTTATCGAAATTCCGGTTGGCCATTTGCAGGACGACAGCCCTTCCCGCCCGGTGCAGGTGCTGCAGGTGGTTACCGCAGCCGATAACTATACGGCCGAAATGATAGCCCCCGCAAATGTTCAGGAAGTATCGTTCGAATCGGTAGCGGGGCTGCTGTACGGTGGGGTAGGTGCGGTCCTGGCCTTCTTTTTCCTGCGCTCGCTGCTTCGGATCCGGCAGATCCTCCGCAACGGAACGCTGCACCGGGCAGGACATCTGAAACTGGTTTATACCCATGCACCGGGTACGCCCTTTTCCTGGCTGCGGTACATCTTTTGGAACCCCGCCCTGGACCCGGAGCATGAAACCGGCCGGCAGATCCTGCAGCATGAGCTGGTGCATGTACAGGAGCGGCATTCGCTGGACAAGCTGTGGATGCAGACCCTGCTTATTGTTTTCTGGTGCAACCCGGTTTTCTGGCTCATGCGCAAGGAGCTGGGCGACCTGCACGAGTTCCTGGCCGACCGCAAAGCGGTGGGCGCCGGCGGTGCCCCGGCCCTGGCCGCCATGATCCTGCAGGCGGCGTACCCGGGTGCTTTTCCTGAACTGGCCACCCCATTTTTTCAATCTTCCATAAAACGACGACTCGCTATGCTGACAACCAACCAACCTGCCCGCCCCCGTTATTTTAGCCGTATCCTGGTGTTGCCCGTGCTGGCCCTAACCATTGCCTCGTTTGCTGTAAGAGTAACAGAAAGTCCGGCAGTGGGCTACTCATTGGGAACGGATACGCTGCCCCGGCCTTTTCAGCGCGGACATTCCTACCATGATACCCGGCAGGGAATAATTTTAGAAGCCGACAGCCTGGTCCATCATCAGCCTGCCGCAGAAACAAAGCTCAATGCCACCAGGGCGCTGTTTGTGGTCAATGGCCGGCGGATGGGGCCTTCTGTACTGGAGCAGAAAACTATTATTGCCCGGGAGGTGCATTTCTATACGGAAGGACATCCTGACGCCCTGAAGTTGTATGGACAGGAGGCGAAAAGAGGCGTTCTTGTTTTTGAGGACGCTAAGGTTTACGATATCCCGATGCGCTCCTTTTATAAGGAAGTCCTGGAGGGCTCGGCCCGGCGAAGATCAGACCCGGAACATATCGTTTTTACGAAAGCGGAAGTGGACCCGCAGTTCAAGGGAGGCGAGCAGGCCTGGCAGCGGTATGTACGGCGTACCTTGAATACGGACATTCCCACTTCCCATGATGCGCCCCGGGGCCGGTATACCACCGAGGTGCGGATCGTTGTAGACCGTACCGGCAACCTTTCCGACGTGCAGGCCCTCACGCAGCATGGGTACGGCATGGAGCAGGAGGCCTTAAGAGTGGTCCACGGCAGCCGCGGGTGGGTGCCTGCCCGGCAAAACGGCCATGCAGTGAATGCCTATAAAACACTGGCCATAACTTTTACGGTAAAATAAAGGGGAGTGGCAGGTAGCTGCCGCCCTTATTGAAAAAGGTTTTCCCAATCGGGAAAACCTTTTTTCATTATGCGGAAATTCTTGTTCCTCAACGTTTGATTTTCCTTTTTTGAAAACTCTATTTACCGATTTTGAAAACAGGGGCGCCCTCTTGCAGATGACCTTTGCGGCGCACCCATCCTTTTTATGGGTATCCTTAAATCCCTGTATTCAAATCCCGATATGATGAGAAAATTTTTTCCCCTGTTCCTGATCGTTAGTATTCTCTTCAGCCTGCCGGCGGCGGCCCAGGCGCTCCTGTCCGGCATCAAAGGCCAGGTGGTGACCTCCGACGGCCAGCCGGCCCCGGATGTCAGCATCCAGCTGAAAAACAAAAACAAGGGCACCCTCACCGATGCCCGCGGCGCCTTCGTGCTGCGCAAGCTGCAGCCCGGCACCTACATCCTGCAGGCCTCCCTGGTGGGCCACGAGCCCCGGGAGCAGGAGGTGACCGTCACCGAAGACCAGATCACGAAGGTTTCCATCCAACTGGCGGCTTCGGTGCAGCAGCTGGAGGAAGTGAACATCCGCAGTGGCCGCAACCGCTACAAGGCCGACCAGGTGTCCGGCTCGCTGCGCCTGCAGACGCCCCTGATCAACGTGCCCCAGAATATACAGGTGGTGCAGGCCCAGCAACTGGCCGACCAGCAGGTGTACGACATCGTCGACGGCATCACCCGCAACGTCAGCGGCGCCACCCGCCAGGGCCACTGGGACAACCAGTACGCCAACATCCGCATGCGGGGCTCCAAGATCCCCGCCTTCCGCAACGGCATGAACATCGAAGCCTCCTGGGGCCCCACGGCCGAAGACGCTTCCATGATTGAACGCATCGAATTCGTCAAAGGCCCCGCCGGCTTTATGCTCGCTAACGGCGAACCCGGCGGCTTCTACAACGTGGTGACCAAAAAGCCCACCGGCCAGACCAGGGGCTCGGCCACCATGAGCATGGGCTCGTTCAGCACCTACCGGGCCGCCCTGGACTTCGACGGCAAACTGAGCAAGGACGGTAAGCTGCTGTACCGCCTCAATACCGCCGGCCAGCTGAAGGATTTTTATACGAAGTACAACTACAGCAACCGCTTTATGGTGGCGCCTGTAGTGAAATACCTGGTGGACGACCGCACCTCCGTGATGCTGGAATACACCTTCCAGGGCAGCAGCTACCTGGCCAACGGCAACTACCAGTTCAGTAAGAAGGGCCTGCTCGACGACAGTGTCCGCAACGACTTTTTCTATGGCGACCCTTCCCTGACCCCCGGCCAGCTGCGCGACCACAGCGTGTATGCCTACCTCGACCACAAGATCAACGACAACTGGCAGCTGCATGCCCAGGTGGCCTACTTTGATTTCAGCATGGTGGCCAACAGCACCTGGTTCAGTAGGGTCTGGGCCAACGGCGACGCGGAACGCTACGTCAGCATCGGCGACGAAGCCGGCCAGAACCGCTTTGGCCAAGCCTCCTTCTCGGGAAAAGAAAAAACCGGTTCCATTTCCCACACCATCCTGGGCGGCCTGGACATGGGCAACAAGAAATTCTGGGGCGACTTCCGCACCCTGAAAAATAATGTACGCCTGCCGGGAAACAAGCTGTTCAACGTATACAACCCGGTTTACGGCATTCCCTTCGACTCCCTGCCGAAGATCGACCGTTCGGTGGACGTGAAGACCCGGGCCGGCTCCACCGTTTATGCCACCGTAACCAGCTATGGCTCGGTCTACCTGCAGGACGAGCTGGGCTTCTTTGCCGATAAGCTGCGCCTGTCCCTGGCCGGCCGGTTCACCCATTCCGAAACGGTGGGCAAGACCGCCGCTGCCGGCATCGCCGACGAAGTGTTCACGCCGCGCATCGGCCTGAGTTTTTCCATCAACAAGGGCACCAGCGTATATGTGCTGCGCGACGAGTCGTTTGTGCCGCAGTCGGGTACCGACTATTTTGGCAATGCCTTTGTTCCCGTTCGCGGCAAGGACCTGGAAGCCGGTATCAAGAAAGAATGGATGAAGGGCAAGTGGATGAGCAGCCTGACCGTTTACCGCATTTTGCGCGAAAATACTTTGACCAACGACCCCGATCCCACCCACGTGCTGGGCAACGGCTCCATGGCCCAGGTGCAACTGGGAGAGACCAGGACCGAAGGGGTAGAGGTGGATGTGACCGGCGAAGTGGTGCCCGGCCTGAACGTAACCCTCAACTACGCCTATACCGATTCCCGCATTACCAAAGAGGTGCTGAACCCGCTGCCCACCGCAACGCCGGTGAAAACCGTGGGCAACGTGACGCCCAATACCGCCAGGCACGTGACCAACGGCTGGCTGCAGTACCGCATTCCCAAAGGATTGCTGGAAGGTTTCGGTCCTTCCGCCGGCTTCCAGTGGCTGGCCGACCGCCACGTGGGCACCACCACCACGCCCAATATCCCGAACTACTTCCGCACCGATGCCGGCCTGAATTACAGCAAGGGACGCGTGCACCTGTCGCTGCTGGTGAACAACCTGCTGGACAACCGCAAGCTGCTGACCGCCGCCTCCCTGGATACCAAACCGGCTACTGATCCCACCGGCTTTTACAGCTATATCGTGGAAGCCCGCCGGAATTTCCGGATGAGCGTTGGCTACCGGTTTTAAGTTTTTTTCCAAAAACCTTTGCCCGCCTGCCCGCCACCGGGGGCGGGCAAAGGCATTTGTGGCGGTACCGTGCCGGGCGCCAATGATTTCCTTTTTTGTAAACTATTCTTTCCGATCCCGTAACCCCGCCGCCTAAGGTCAGCAATAGCTTTGCTGCTTTCGTTCAGGCCTGCTGTTTTGCAGAGCGGACCGCATTTTCAATAAAACCCGAATGAGCACTGCCCCCACCGTACGCAAAGAGAAGAAGCACAACCGAAGCCTTTTTTACCGCATCTCCGCCTGGCTGCACCTGTGGCTGGGGCTGGTCACCGGCCTGATCATGCTGGTGGTTTGCCTGACCGGCTGCATCTGGGTATTCCACGATGAGATCACCGGGCTGCTGGAACCCGAAACCAGGGTGCCGTACCAGCCCGTGCCGGTGGTGTCGCCGGCGCAACTGGCACAGGTGGCCCATTCGGCCTTCCCGGGTAAAAAGCCCAATTACGCCACCTACCAGCAGGGGCAGGCCATTTACCTGGCCCTGGGCGAAGGCCGCAGCGGCAATACCGTGCTGCGCATACACCCTTATTCGGGAAAAGTTCTCCGCGTAAAGGAATTCAAAAAGGGCGAGACCGACTTTTTTCGGTTTATCCTCAACGGCCACCGCTTCCTGTGGATGACGCCCGATATCGGGCGCCCCATCGTCAATTACGGCACCCTGGTCTTCGTGGTCCTCCTCTTTACCGGCCTGGTGCTCTGGTGGCCCCGCAAGTGGACCAAAGCTACCCGGGAGCAGAGCTTTAAAGTCAAATGGAAGGCGACCTTCAAGCGGGTGAACTACGACCTGCACAATGTTTTCGGCTTTTACGCCCTGCTGTTCCTGCTGTGCATTGCCCTGACCGGGATGGTGTACGGCATTAAATGGTACAGCAAGGGGTTGTTCTGGATGACCACCGGCCAGTCCCTGCCGGAATACCAGCGGCCCCAGTCCGATTCGCTGCAGTTGGGCAAACACGCGGCTGCCGGCAACCTGATGGACCGCTGCTGGAACGAGGTGATCGGCAAGCATCCCGAAGCGGAAGGCTTCTATTATTCCTTCCCGGATACGGCCAAGCCTTCCTCTGCCATCTCCATCACCCTTTATCCCACCACCGGCAAATATTATAACAACCGCAGCTTTGCCTTTGACCAGCATACCGGCAAGGCCATTCACGCCAACGCGCTCTACGACACCCCTTATGAAAAGGCTTCGGCCGGCGTAAAGCTGCGGCGCATGAACTACGACATTCACGTAGGATCGATCCTGGGCCTGCCCGGCAAGATCCTGGCCTTTTTTGCCGCCCTGGTCGGCGCCAGCCTGCCCGTCACCGGCTTCCTGGTATGGTGGGGTAAACGCAAAAAGAAACCCAAAAGAACCCCATCCCGTCGGGTACCTTATGGCTCCTTAACCGGCGCCCAGGCCTAACCACAGCAGCTATGGAACCCGTGCAGCAAACGAGGGACATCCTTTCACCAGCGGAACTGGCCGAACTGGAGGGCGGGCTGGTATTTGAAACCGGCCGCGAATTCCCCGGCCCGGTGGGCTATTCCCTGCGCCGCTTTGTCCGGCCCGCCAACTGGCTGGGCGAGGACCGGGCGGTGCTGAACTACCATTTTCACGCCCCGTGCCCGGAAGGGAATTTTTTGAAACTGCAGTATGCCGTGTCGGGCCAGGTGGATTGCCGGCAGTACAGCGGCCGCGGCCGGCCGTGCCCCGCCCACGGGCAGGTGAATTGTTCCGAAAAAACGGGCAGCATCGACGTGCTGGGCCTGGAATTCGCTGCCGCCTTCCTTTCGCAGTTGCTGCCCCCGCCCGCCGGCAGTTCGGCCCTCGCCGGCCGCCTGCTGTCGTTTACCCATACCGCCGGCCTTTGCAGGTCGCTGCCCCTCTGCAACAAGACCCGCCTGGTGCTGGACCGCCTGATGGACCACGATTATTCGGGGACGCAGGAGCATCTATTCGTCCATGCCCAGGCGCAACTGCTGCTGGTGTACGGCCTGGACTATCTCAGGGGGGAACAGGAGATCCGTACCCTCACCTGTAAGTTCCTGGCTGACGCAGCAGACCGTGAAAAGCTGGTGCAGGCCCGGGAGATCCTCCTGCGCCAGCTCGGCTCGTCCATCACCATCAAGGAGCTGAGCCGGAAGGTGGCCATGAACGAGTGTTATCTGAAAAAGGGGTTTAAGGAACTATTCGGCACCACCATCTTTGAGTTTTTCCAGAACCACCGCATGGAGCATGCCCGCTATTTGCTGTACGAAAAAGGCCTGAGCGTGACCGAAGTGGCCCATATGCTGGGCTTTTCCTCTATTTCGCATTTTTCCACCGCCTTTAAAAAGCATACCGGCCTCAAACCTTGCGAACTGTTGCTGCGATAACAATTTACAAGTTTGCGGGTATACGAGTTGTTGCGGATAGCGGGGCAGGAGGACTGCTGCACCGGGAGGGCGAAAGTTTAGCGGAAGTGCTATATTTAAACTGAAAACCAATTTTGGCCGGGAGGCGAAAGGCGCAGTGGTTGCCAGTTGAAAGCCCCCTGTAAACAACCAATCCATAAGAACAAATATGTCCATAACCAATGAGGCGGAACTAGCCGGGATGAAAAAAGCCAGTGAGGCGGTGGCCTGCACGTTGAAGGAAATGCGGAACTATGCCCAACCCGGAATGACGACCAAGCAATTAGACGACTATGGTGCCAAGATCCTCCGGGATTTCGGCGCCCGGTCGGCGCCATATGTAAGCTATGGCTTCCCCGGCTGTACCTGCATCAGCGTGAATCAGGAATTTTGCCACGGTGTCCCGTCCCGCAACAAAATCCTGAAAGAAGGCGACCTGGTAAATATTGACGTTTCGGCCGAATTGGATGGCTTTTATTCGGATAATGGCGGCTCCTTTGTGCTGGGGGAGGACCTTCACCGGCACCAGGAACTTGTGGATGCTTCCAAACAGATTTTGCACCAGGCGATCCATAACATTAAAGGTGGTGTTCTAATTTCCGACATAGGCCACCTGATGGAAACGGAAGCCCGGCGACGTGGTTTCAAAGTCGTTCAGAACCTGACCGGTCACGGGATCGGCAGAAGCCTGCACGAAGAGCCCGGCGAAATCGCCAATTACCGGGACCGCTTTAACCGTACAAGATTTAAAAAGAACTCGGTCGTTGCCATTGAAACCTTTATCACCACCGTTTCCACCTTTGCGGAAACCCTTCACGACGGTTGGACCATGGTGGGTGATAAAGGCGGATTTATGGCGCAGCACGAACATACGATTGTCGTGACCGGCGGCAAGCCCCTGATACTAACGGAGATGAATGACATCTGGAACTGATAAGCGGCGATCTACCGCGGAAAGCAGGTCAAGGGGGCTGCGGTCTGGTTCTTGTTACGGTATTCCTTTTTAATTAAACAGGACATATGAAAGTACTGATCGTATTGACGTCGCACAGCGAGCTGGGCAGCACGGGTAAGAAAACCGGCTTCTGGCTGGAAGAGTTTGCCGCCCCTTACTACGCATTAAAGGATGCCGGCGCCCAGGTGACCCTGGCTTCGCCCAAAGGCGGGCAGCCGCCCATTGACCCGAAAAGCGAAGAGCCCGGAAACCAGACGGCCGCCACCCGCCGCTTTGCGGAGGACAAAGCCCTCCAGGAGGAGCTGGCCCATACCCGGAAGCTGTCGGAGGTATCGGCGGAGGAATACGATGCCCTGTTCTATCCCGGCGGGCACGGGCCGCTCTGGGACCTGGCCACGGACGCCCAATCGCAAAAGCTGATCGAAGATTTTTGGGCCGCCAATAAGCCCGTAGCGGCGGTCTGCCATGCGCCGGCGGTACTGCTGCATGTAAAAAACGCACAGGGCGAGCCTTTTGTCCAAGGAAAGGAAGTGACCGGTTTTACGAATACCGAGGAAGCGGCGGTAGGGCTCACGACGGTGGTGCCTTTTTTAGTGGAGGACGAGTTGGTGAAAAGAGGCGCCACCTATTCCAAGAAAGACGACTGGGCGCCCTACGTCGTTACCGACGGGCTGCTGATCACCGGCCAGAACCCGGCCTCCTCTGAAGAAGCGGCCCACCGCCTGGTGGCGCTGCTGGAAAGGCAGCTTGAATCATATTGAATATCAGTATTTTATGAAGTGCGTTTGACGGGTTCCTTGTGCTGTAGCTAATCAAAGTATAACACTTTTGTTAACACTTTAATATAGCTACTATGATTACGCTACCTAACGCGTGTTCCTGCAGCGAACTCAGCGTCTTCCCGCAAAACTGGGAAACCCGCAAAGCTTCCCTGGCGAAATACTGCCGGATTAGTTACCGGTTTTATGATCCTTTTGCCGTCACGTTAGCTTTCCCTGCCTGACCGCGGGAAGAATTTACCGTTAATGTTCTATAGCAGTATCTAGGGAATCCCTGAAAATTCCAATAGGTTAATTATCAATAGATTAAGGTGTGCATTGGCTGTAAAAAAGCCTCACAA
>NZ_JBBBEI010000031.1:0-58599 GCF_037132455.1 Huijunlia imazamoxiresistens
GATTCGACCGTGGGCTTGTAGCGGTTAAAAGTCAGCAGCGATGGCGCCGTATAATCGAACTGGTAGCTCTGGCCCGTGGTATAACCGGTACCGATGGCATTGGTCACCATGTCGGTAATGCCGGTGCCGCCGTTGCGCAGGTCCAGCCGCAGGCTGCCCGTACCCGAGATGGAGGTGGCCGTTACCTCGTAGGTCGTGCCTTCGGTGCCTACCGGCACCACGGCGCCGGCCGCCAGCATGCCGGTGGTCGTACCGGTAAGGGTGGTCAGGTTGAAGTCCGCGGGGTCCACGCCGGAGACTTTTTCTGAAAACGTCACGCGCCAGGTCACCGAAGTGCCGTTGGTCAGGTTGGTGGCGGGCTGCTGCCAGCTGATGCCGGTAATGGCGGGCAGGGTTTTATCGATGGTGTAGGACTGCCCCGCCTTGAAGCCCGAAAACGTTAAGCCGCCACTGGGGGAAGGGCCGTCGCTGATGCCGCTGCCATAGGAGTCGGTGATGCCGGTGCCGCTGGATTTGAGGTCGAGACGGATCACTTCGGTGGTGGAGATATTGGTCACCGTTACCTCGTAGAGCGAGCCGGTGCCGCCCACCATCATCACCGAACCGGCGGCCAGCGCGCCGCTGGAAGAGCCGCCCAGGTTGGTGAGGGTGAAATCGGCAGGGTCCACGTTATTCACCCGTTCCGAAAAAGCCACCCGCCAGGTAACCGAGGAGGCATTGGTTTGCTCGGTGGAAGGCAGCTGTCGGTTGATGCTCAATACCGTTGCCGGGGGGTCGATGGTGTAGGTCTGGCCCAGGGCATAGCCGCCGCTCAGCGCATTGCCCACCACGTCCTGCAGCAGGGCGGTGGCGGCAACGTCCAGGCGCACGGTGCTGTGCGAGCTGATGCCCGTGGCGGTCACGTCATAGGTGGTGCCGCTGGTGCCTACCGCCGTCACCGTTCCCGGCGCGCCGGTGCGCACGCCGCTGACCGCGCTCAGCGCGAAGTCGGACAGGTCCACCCCGCTCACTTTTTCGGAAAACGTCACCCGCCAGGTCACCGTGGAGGTGTTGGTCGTTTCGGCTACCGGCGCCTGCCGGGCAATGCCGGTCACTACCGGGCGGGTCTGGTCCACATTAAAGGTCTGGCCCGTGGAAAAGCCCCCGGCCAGGCCATTGGTGGCAATATCCTTTATGGCCGTGCCGCTGGTCTTTACGTCCAGCCGCACCGTGCCCGTATTCGTTACGTTGCTCACGGTCACGTCCCAGGTAGTGCCGGCCGTACCAACGGCCACCACCCCGCCGGCGGCCACCAAACCGGTGGTGGTGCCGCTGACCGTGGTGAACAGGAAGTCGGTATTCTTCAGTCCCGTCACCGCTTCGGAGAACACTACCCGGTAGGTCAGGGCGGTGGCGTTATTAGTGGAGGCATCGGGCAGTTGCCGGCTCACGCTTACCACCGTGGGCGCTATTACGTCCAGCGTATAGCTTTCCCCGGAAGTAAAGCCGCTGCTGATGGCATTGGTGGCCACATCGGTGATGCCCGTGCCGCTGCTTTTCAGGTTCAGCCGCAGCTGGCCGTTGCCCGTCAACGCGCTCACGTTAATATCGTAGGTGGTGCTGTCGGCGCCCACCGGTTTAAGGGCATCCGCAGCGATCACGCCTTTGGCGGTGCCGCTGACGGTGGTCAGCGAGAAGTCGGCCGCATGCACGCCCCGCACCGGCTCGTTAAAGACGGCCCGGTACACTACGGAGGTGCCGTTGGTGCTGGTCACGAGTGGGGCGAAGCGTACGATGCTGCCCACCTTGGGAGCCGTTTTGTCCACATTAAAGACCTGGCCCGTCGTGTAGCCGCCGCAGGCGTTCTTGGCCGCATCCACGATGCCGGTACCGCTGGCTTTGAGGTCGAGGCGCAGCAGGCCGCTGCCGCTGACCGAGGTCACCTTCACGTCATAGGTAGTGCCGTCGGTGCCCACCATGTCCAAGTCGCCGGATTCAATGGTTCCTTTTACGGTGCCGGTGGCGGCCACCGGGCTGAAGTCGGCCACGCCGACCGAGGTTACCTTTTCGGAAAATACTACGCGGTATACCAGGGTGGAAGCTTTGGTCAGCTCCGTCAGCGGTGTCAGGCGGGTAATGCCGGTCACGTAGGGAAGGGCATGGTCCACCTGGATGGTCTGTCCCGTGGTGAAGCCGCCGGTGAGCGCATTGGTGGCGATATCGGCGATGCCGGTGCCGGAGCTTTTCAGGTCGAGGCGCAGGTTGCCCGAGCCATTCACGGCCACGCGCACGTCAAAGGCCGTTCCCGTGGTGCCCACGGGGGTGATGGCGTCCGGGGCGCCGGTGACGCTGCCGTCGATGCGGGTCAGGGCAAAGTCGGCGGCCTCCACGCCGGTCACTGCTTCGGAGAAGGTGGCGCGGAATACCAGGGAGGTGGCATTGGTGAGGGTAGCCGTGGGCAACTGGCGGTTGATGCTCAGCAGGGTAGGCGCCGTGCGTTCGATGGTATAGGTTTGGCCGGAGGTATAGCCGGTGCTGAGGGCGTTGCCCACCATATCGGTGATGCCGGTGCCGCTGGCCTTGGTATCCAGGCGCAGGGCGCCGGTGCCGCTGATGCCGCTCACCTTCACGTCATAGGTGGCACCGTCGCTGCCCACCGGCGTCACGGAGGCCACCGACCCGCCCGGTGTACCGCTGGTGGGGGTAACGGTAAAGTCGGCGACATCCACGCCCTTGACTTTTTCGGTAAACACCACCCGCCAGGTAGCCGAGGAGGCATTGGTGGGGTTGGCGGCCGGCAGCTGGCGGGTAGTGCCGGACACCTTGGGCGCGGTGGCGTCGGGGGTGGCCTGCAGCCGCAGGTCGAAGGCCATATCCCCCGAGGTCAGCGAGATCTGGTGCACTTCCACGGCCAGCACGTTGGTACCGGCCACGAAGGCGCTTTTATTGATGGTAGCGGTTTTGGAGAGGGTGGCCGAGGAAGCGGCGAAGGTGGTGTGGGAGACCGACCCGGAGGGCATGTTGTTGCGATAAACCTCGTTGCCGTTCACGTACAGCACGATGCCGTCGTCGAAGTTGAGCGCCGCGGCAAAGCTGCTGTAGCTATCGGGGTTCGCGACCGTGATGGTTTTGCGGAAATAATACGTGGTATACCGGTGGTCTTTGTCGGGGCCGAATCCCAGGGTGGTGGCCAGGCCGTCCATGCCGTAGCCGAATTTCCCGGAGCCGGTTTTCCAGCCGCCGTCGCTAAAGGCGGGCGAGCGCCAGGCGGTGCCCTGGTCCGAACCGTTATCCAGGTATTTCCAGGAATCCTTGTAGGGAATAAGGGTTACCTGGGCGGTGAGGGCGGTGGTCAGCAACAAAGAGCAGAGAAAAAAGAACAGGGATCTTTTCATACTCTGATGGTTTTTAATAGGAATTAAATGTCAGTCCATAAGGCGGGAACAGAGCGCGGCTCTTTCGTAAGGCGGGATCGGGTCAGCACACAGAGCAGGGAAGAACGGTTGGGGATTTGGCAGCGGGCACAGCCCCGTAATCTAGTCGGTCATGGGAACGGAAAGGTCAACAGGAAATCAAAAAAAATCATGCCACCGGCCGGAAACTTTCACGTAAATCCCCTAGAACCTACGCGTAAAAATACGCATCTAGCCCGGCCGCACGGGGCAACCTCCCTCCTCCCCCTCCGGGGCATGGATGCGGCTGCAAACCCTATTGCAGCAATAATCTTACCTGATGTGTCGTCAACGAAAGAAATCCAAAAGGGGCGCCCAAAAAGGGGAAAGCTCTGCCCGGAAGCAACGGCCGTTGGCACCGCCTGCTGACCGGGAACTTACGGTCAGCCATATCCGGCCTACAGCTCAAGGGTTCGGAACCCTGCAAGGCCGTTGTTACAGGAAAGGTCGTTACCTGGGTTCCGAACCCCCTGGAGCAGGCTACGGTTGTGCAAACCGGGTATCCCTGATAAAGGTGGAGTCGGTCAACGTGCGGAGGAAGGAAACCAGGTTGACCTTTTCCACGGACGAAAGCGAAATGCCCGGGGCGACCAGGGGGTCAATGGTAGGGCCCTGCTGCACCTTGCCGGCATAGTGGTCCAGCACGGCTTCCAGGGTCCAGAAACGGCCGTCATGCATGTAAGGAAACGTCAGCGCTACGTTGCGCAGGCTGGGCACCCGGAACCGCAGGGAGTCTTCCCGCCGGGAAGTGATCCGCATGCGGCCATAGTCTTTCAGGGAAGTACTCAGCGGCAGGCCCACGTTGCGGTAGCTGAAGTCGGTAAACAGGGGCTCGGTATGGCAGGTGGCGCACTTGGCCTTAAAGGTTTCGTACCCGGCCTGCTCGTAATAATAAAAAGTGCCTTCGCCCCGCTTCACCTTGTCGTACTTTGAATTGGCCGAGACCATGGGGACCATGAACTGGCTGAGGGCCTTCAGCATCCGCTGCGAATTGATCTCATCGGTTCCGAAGGCGGCCCGGAACTGGCGGGGGTAGCCGGTATCGCGGCGGAGCTTGTCCAGCACATTACTGAGGTCTTCGGCCATTTCGTTGGGGGCGGTGAGGGGCGCCAGTGGCTGCAGGTCGAGGTGGTTTACGCCCCCGTCCCAGTGGAATTCGGCCTGCCAGGCCAGGTTGGCCAGCCCGGGGGCATTGCGGGTGGTGAACTGGTTGTCGAAGCCATGGCTCAGGTCATGCTCGAAGGTGGCGAAGGCGGCAAACTGCTGGTGGCAGGAGGCACAGGGAAAATTGCCGTCTTTGGACAGCCGGCCGTCGTAAAACAGGCGCCGTCCCAGCTCAAAGCCTTCCCGGGTCAGCGGGTTCTCCGCCAGGTTGTACTTTACCGCCGGGAAACCCGCAGGCACCGTAAACGACAAGGGTGTCGGCTCCGTCATCGCCGGCGTACCGGGCTTCCGGCAGGCCCCTACCAACAGGGCGCTGCAGGCGATCAGGCCGGCCAGTAAAGCAATGATATAGTTGGTTCGTTGCATGGCTTTCTTACTCCACTTTTTCCACGGCAAACATGCCGGAATAGTTCTGGGCAATTTTTACCGACAGGGGGCCCGGGGTCATACAGACCGGCGTGGTGGTAATGGACAGGTCGTTGGGGCCCGAAAACCAGCGGGCCACATCGGCCGTGAGGTCTACCCGGGCGGCCCGGCTGTCCTGGGTATTGATGACCGAACCGGATGGCAGGGAAACGGTAACGGCCGTTACCGCATTTTCGGTGCTTTTAAAGCCGCCGATATGGTACTCGAACAGGTTGTTGGGCTGGTTGGACTGGGGCGAATACCCCTCCAGCTTAGCCATGATATAGCCGGTGTTCCAGGTCCAGAACATGCCGTTGGCCGGGTCGAGCGCGCCGGTTTGCGTTCCGCTGACATTCCGCAGGCTGTCCACCCCGAGGGTAAACTGGACCTTGTTGTAGCGGCCGGCGGGAACGTATACCTTTAGGTTGAGGGCGGCCGTATCAAAAGCATTTACCAGAAAATAGGGAACCGGGTCCACAGCGTAGGTCCGGCCGCCCGTTTCGCTGACGAAGCGCAGGGCGCTGACATAAAATTTAAAGGAGCGCACCGTAAAGGTTTCGTTGTGGCCGTTGGTATAGGATACCCCGGCTTGCAGCCCCTGAGCGCCGGACACGGGCCGGAAGTGCAGGGTAACATTGACCGGGCCGGAAGGTGCCGGCTCCTGCTCTTTTTTCCGGCAGCCACAGAACAGCATATAGGCGGCGGCAATAAAAACGGGCAGCGATCTGTTCCGGTAGCGGCTCATGTTTTTTTCTTTCTCCGAAGATAAACCATGGCGGCGGAAAAGCAGAGCGAATATCGATGCACGGCAGTTTTGTACCGCCTGCCGGCCCGATAGCCCCTACTTCCCGGTGCCGGTAGGACCCGGATGCAGGATACTCAAATTGGGACAGGGTTGCACCAGGCCGTTGCCGCTGAACTGCCGGGCTTCTACATTTTCAACGGAAGCGGCATCACTGGCCCCGCAAACTCCCTTAAACCGTATCGGTTGTGGTTTCCATTTCCTTTTTCTGCTGCATCCGCCGGAAGATCCGGTTCCAGCGTTTCTGCCATACTACACCCACGTGTTCGGAGGGGACTTCGTCACCCAGCAGGCGGCCCCAGGGCTTCAGCTCCGCTACCCGGTCGAAGATGATCTTCAGCACCCCGATGATGGGAATGGACAGGAACATGCCCGCTACCCCCCAGAGGGCGCCGCCCAGCAGCACGGCAATGATGGAAACCAGCGCATTGATCTGCACTTTTTTGGAGACGATGCGGGGCACCAGGATGTTGTTGTCAATAAACTGGATAAAGGAATACGCCCCGATGATGACCAGCTGGGTGGAAAAGCCGTCCGCAATGGCCGTCACCGTCAGCACCGGCAGTACAATCGCGATAAGGCCGCCAATGTAGGGCAGCAGGTTGAGGATACCGCCGATCACCCCGATAACGATGGCATAGGGAACGCCGATCAGGAACAGCGCCAGGCTATTGAGCACGCAAACCACGGCCGTTTCCAGCAGCAGCCCGATCATGTAGCTCTGCACCGCGCTCTTGGTCTGGCTCAGCACCTCGGCCACCCTTAGGGAATGGCGTTCCTGGAAGAGCTGGAAGAGGAAGTCCAGGATCAGCGGTTTGTAATACAGCAGCAGGAAAATATAGATGGGCATTAAGACAAAGGCGCTGACCACTCCCAGGATGGTGCCCATGCTGCCGGCCAAAAAGTCGGGACCGTTGTGCAGCGTGTTCTTCAGCGAAGCTACCTGGCGGTCCATGGCGATGCCCAGGTGCTGCTTCGACCATACCTGGAACTCGACCAGCAGGGTCGATAATTTGCGCATCAGCAGCGGTAAGCTGTCGAGGAACATGCCGATCTGGGTGGAAAGGAAATAGAAAAAGCCGCCCAGGGCGGCAATCGCCAGCAGGAGCGTGATCAGGAGGGCGCCCACCTTGGGCAGGCGGCGCTCCAGCCCGCTGTACAGGGGATTCAGCAAAATGGCCGCCAGGGTGGCAAAGCCAAAAGGGATCAGCACCCCGGCCAGGGCCTTCAGGATATACACCAATAACACGAGCCCCAGCAATATTGTGGTGGCCTTAATATAAAAAGGATATTCCCGCACCTGCGCTTTCTTGTTTTGTTCCATAACCACAACCTTATAATAGGGATTTCCCAGGAATAACCGTTTCCCGGAAACTCTGCCTGATGCTATACCTATCAAACAAACATGCCAGTAATGCGCTGAATGCTAATTTTTTGAAAGCTTTCCCGGCACACCTGCAGGGAGGCCGCCCGCCCGGCGGCGGGGAAAGGCTGCGGATTTTTCTGTGCCGAAGCTTGCAGGGTAGCGCTGCCGCCCCTATATTGCAGTTATCTACCTCCATCTGATTGAACAAACAGAAACCTCGCGCAAATTGGAACACCTCTTCCGGCTGTCGCGGCCCCAGGAATAATTATCCGTCGCAGGCAGCCGGAAGCTTTGGTTGGCAGCAAAAAGCCCCGGCATCAACAGGGGCTTTCAACAGTTACTGATTCCGCTTACCGTCTATCGGGCTGGTTGCCGGGCCGGTTTCCCTTTTCCGATCTTGCTTCGTCCTCGGTCATCCCGTCTTCCTGCTTTACTTCATAATCGTCGCCGAAGTCCTCCTTGCGTCCAAAATCGGTCCTGTGTCTTGCATCACGGCTCTGCTCCGTCGACCAGTTGCTTTGATCACGGTTGCCTTGTTCCCTTTCCGAACCGGTTGTCTTATCGGGGTTTGTTGCCATAAAATAACAGTTTGGGTTATTCCTCGAAAATCAATGCCAAAATGCAGCCCCGCCTGCCGGTACCGGCGCCTTTGAAAAGGAAAGGGAAAACGGGAAGTGTTACCATTTTATTAAAAAAAAATAACATTGTGATTTTCTTAGGGAAACGCCGCACGGAAATTGGTAACGTTGCGCATCAAATCCTGACTATGATTCTAGAATTCACCAAAAACATACATTTTACCCGTCTGATCAAGGCTGCCGGCCGGCTCCGCGAATTCAATTTCCGCAAGCTTCCCGACCACCTGTTTCATGTGGATGTGTCCGACGAGCGCGGCAACCGCATCATGTTCACCATGCAGCGGGCCGAAAATAACGACTGGAAGATTGTGGAGGACGCCCCCCTGCCCCAATGGGTCAGCGGCACCGAGAAAGAGCTGAACGACTACATCCTGGCAGCTATCAACTAAAGCGCCTTTCCTAAATATCCCGGCGGCGGGCCTTCCTGCGGCCGGTTGCGTACCTTTCCGCATGCTTCGGCTCTTCGACGTACTGTTGACGATCGTTCACCTGGTCCTCATTGGGTTTAACCTGCTGGGATGGATCTGGCCCGCAACACGCAGGGCCCACCTGGCACTGGTGACGGCTACTGCGGCCAGTTGGTTCCTGCTGGGCCTTTGGTTCGGCCTGGGCTATTGCCCCATTACCGACTGGCAATGGCAGGTAAAAGAACAGCTGGGCGAGCGCCCGCTCCCGAATTCCTTTATTACGTACATGGCCCACCGGCTTACCGGCCGGGAATTTTCCCCTGCGCTAATCGATACGGTCACCCTGGCCTGCTTTGTGGCGGCCGTGCTGCTCTCTCTTTATTTCAACTTCTTTTATCAGCGCCGCCGGAAGCACCGGCACCGGCCATAGGCAAGTTTTGCCCGTAAATGAAAAAAGCCCCGGAGGACCGGGGCTCTTTTTTTCCATGCAGGAATATCTTAATAGCGGCTTTTGAAACCACCACCGCTTCTTGCACCGGCAAAGCCATTGTTGCGGGGCTTGAAGCCGCCAGCGTTGGGGCGCTCTTCTTTCGGCCTGGCTTCAGTAACGCGGATGGTCCTGTTTTCTACAGTAGCACCTTCCAGCTCGGCAATAGCCTTACGGGCAGCCTCGTCGTCGGGCATCTCCACAAAGCCAAATCCACGGGATTTGCCGGTGAGTTTGTCGGTGATTACTTTAGCAGAAGATACTTCGCCATACTCTGCAAAAAATTCTCTTAAGTCTTCATCCTGAACGTTGAAGCTCAAATTGGAAACGTAAATGTTCATACTTGGTTTAAAAAAAATAATTAACAATGATCTGAGACGAGGCAAGAAAGTGAAGGGACTAAATAAACCAGCAGAATAAAAGCAGATTAATTGTACGCTTACTAAATGCAATGCTCAAAATACCTCACGAAGGTAGGGGTATTGGCAGAACAAAAAATATTTTTGAAAAAAACATTTGTTAAGTCTTTCCCTCCCGGAAACTGCCTGGCCCTGCCCCGTTTTTCTCCCTGCCCCCTGCCCCTTCACCGGCTGTCCCGGGCCGTTAATTTTTCCATGCCGGCGGCCCCATTCGGGGAATTATCTTTCCCGGCTGCCTGTCATTCCCTATAAATCTTTTATTTTGAATTCATTTTACGACCTGACGCACATGACGAACCCTCAGCCCCTCCCCCCGCAACCCCTCACGGACGGCTTTATCCAAAGCATGCTGGACGCTTCCATACATGGCATCGTGTTGTTACAGCCGGTGCTGGAAGACGGCCGGGTCACGGATTTTCTGGTCAAAGCCGCCAATGCCGCCCTGAAAGCGCAGCTGGGTTTTGCCCTGGACCTGACCGGCGACCAACGGCTGACCAGCCTGTTCCCGGCCTATAAAGCCTACGGCTTTTTCGACGTTTATGTACGGGCGTTGGAGACGGGACAGGTACAGCGGCAGGAACTGTATTACCAGGACCACCGGCTGGAGGGCTGGTTCGACCTGGGCGTGGCTTACCAGGAGCATGCCGTGGTGGCGACTTTTGTCAACGTCACCTCTTATAAACAGGCGCAGACACAGCTGGAGGAGTCGGTAAAGGAGCTGAAGCGTTCCAACGCCTACCTCGAGGATTTTGCCTATGCCGCCTCGCACGACCTGCAGGAGCCGCTGCGCAAGATCCACTTTTTCGCCGACCGCCTGACCGCCCGCTACCGCGACCAGCTGGGCGAGGAAGGCGCCATGATGCTTACCCGCATGGAAGGGGCCACCAACCGCATGCGCCAGCTGATCGACGACCTGCTGACCTATTCACGGCTCAGCTCCCGCAAAAACCCTTTCGAGCCGGTGCTCCTGCAGGACCTGGTAAAAGATGTGCGGGGAGACCTGGAAACCTCCATACGGGAGAAACAGGCGGTCCTCTCCTTCAGCGACCTGCCCCAGGTAACCGGCGACAAGCGGCAGCTGTACCAGTTGTTTCAAAACCTGCTGAGCAATGCCTTAAAATTCCATAAGCCCGACGAACCGCCCCGTATCGACATCCGCAGCCGGCCCGTCCTGGGCAAGGACCTGCCGCAGATGGTACCTTCTTCCGACCAGCAGCGCGCTTTTCACCTCATCGAGGTAGTGGACCAGGGTCAGGGTTTTGAGCAGGAGAACGCCGAAAAGATCTTCCAGATGTTTCACCGCCTGCATGGCCGCAGCGAATATCCCGGCACCGGCGTGGGACTGGCCATTGCGCATAAAGTGGTGGAGAACCACAAAGGATACATTGCCGCCGAAAGCGAACCGGACCAGGGAGCTATTTTTCGTGTATTGTTGCCGGCACAACCATGAAATGTCGGATGTCGTCTCGCCAAGGGCGAGACGACATCCGACATCCGAAATCTACCCCATCATCCCATCTGCGAGCTGAGCTGATCATCCGTGGTATCGGCATCGCCGGTGTTGCGGTTTTTCGGCGGTTTGCCCTGCAGGCCGCCGAGAAACCGGTCGCAGGCCGGACAATGCACTTCCTTCCGGGCGCTGAGGCCGTACAAATCAATGATCACCGTATCGGATCCTGCTCCCTCCCAGCCGCAGGCGGGACAGCGGACAGCCAATTCGGCAAAGCCGGACTCATCAAACAATTCTTTCATAAATGGTTTTGTAGCCGGAACCGTTGCAAGGATTATACCCGGCAATAAAGGCAGGGTTACGGGCATGAAAAAGCCCCGCCGGAGCGGGGCTTCAGTTCGTATGGATGCCCGCCTGGATGAGCGGGCCTGGATGAAGCCGGGATTACAGGTCCACATTGAACGTCACCACCATAGACAACGGTATCGGCTTTGTAGTAGCCTTACGCGCCTTGGCATGGAGGGTGTAGGTGAGCCGTTTACCGTTTAAATACCCTTTCAGTTCCTGCTGGGGAGAAGGCACGATCTCCTTAAAAGAGGTTTCCGTGGCGGCAATCGGGGTAGACGCAATCTCTACCGGGGTGGGGTTGGAATCTGTGTGAAACATCACTTTTGCCGATTCCAGGTTGCCCAGGTTGTTGTTGGCATCCGTATTCGATGCCGTAAAGGCGATTTTTGTGATCTTAATCGAATTGACCTTGTTGTAGCCAATCTTTCCATCCGACTTTTCCATCACTACGCTGTCGATATTGAGGTACAAGGAAGCCGTGTCGATCGCCAGCACCTGGGTGGTATTGGAAATAACAGGCACCTCTACACTAATCGAACTGGTGGTAATGGGAAAATCCGGAACAACAGCGTCCACTACTTTGTCGCAGGCAGAAAACCCGGTCACAATGGCCGCGAGGGCCGCAAAAACTCCTTTTCTCATAATGGTCAGACTTTTTTAAGGTTAATTTAAGGTTTGATTCAGATAAAGATATCGTAAAAATACTAAGGGCATTACGAAAAATTTAAAATATTAAAAGAAAAAAGAAAAGCGGAAAGCTGTCGGTAAGGTCCGGATCTTGCACTCCTCCGTACCAGTAAACAGCCCTTTCCCACCGCAATCATCATCTATAATTATGCCTACCCGTCAAAGCGCAGGAATTTTGTTGTACCGGTTTCGCGACCGGGAATTGGAAGTCTTTCTGGTACATCCCGGCGGGCCGCTCTGGGCTCATAAGGATACCGGTGCCTGGTCGGTGCCGAAAGGAGAATTTACCGACGAGGAAGATCCGCTGGCCGCTGCCCGAAGGGAGCTTCAGGAGGAAACCGGCTTCCAGGTTTCCGGCCCCTTCTTGCCGCTGACCCCTATTGTACAAAAGGCGGGCAAAAAGGTGGTGGCCTGGGCGCTGGAACAGGACGTGGATGCAGCCGACTTCCGCTGCAGCAGCTACTTCCCGCTGCAGTGGCCGCCCGGATCCGGCCAATGGAAAAGCTTTCCCGAAACCGACAAAGGGGCCTGGTTCGGCCTGGCCGAAGCCCGGGAAAAGATCAACCCGAAGCAGGCGGCGCTACTGGAAGAGCTGCAGCAACTGGCAGGAACGGAAAAGCGGGGTCCTCAATCCGAAATGGAGTAATATTGCGGCTCACAATCCCGAAAAATGAAAAAAATCGTACTTCCCGGCCTGCTGTCCGCCTTCCTGCTGACGGCTGCCGCGGCCGGGGCACAAGCGCCAACGGCCCAGCCGGCACTAACGGCCAAGCAAGCCAAAAAATGGTTCAAGAAAGGCAATTACCTCAACGGCCTGAAACTGAAGCCGCATAAATCCACCAACGCCCAGGAGTTCGCCCGGCAGTATGCCGCCCACCAGCACCTGTGGGACACGGCCTTTGCCTTTTTGAAAAACCACGACCTGGAACAACTGCCCGTAGGCAAATACAAGCTGGCCGGCGACAGTGTCTTTGTCAACGTCACCGAAAACCCGCTGAAAGAGTTCGACAAAACCCAGTGGGAAGCGCATAAAAAATACATCGACCTCCAGTATGTAGCCAAAGGAAAGGAAAAGATGGGCGTTGCTCCCGTGGCCACCGCCACCGTTATCAATCCCTACAACGAAGCCAAGGATGTCGCCAACTTCAAGACCGAAGGAAAGTTCTATATAGCCACCCCCGGCACCTTCTTCCTCTTCTTCCCGCAGGACGCCCACCGCCCCACCATCAAAGTGGATGAGCCCAACGAAAAGAAAGTAGTGGTCAAGATCCTGGTCGCCCAGCAATAGGCAATAGTCAATAGGCAAGTAGGAATTCGTTTATTGGTTCATTGGAATTTGGGGAGGGCTCCTTAATATATAATTGTATGTTTCTCCGCTATTGTCCATTGCCCATTGCCCATTGCTCCTCCTGCAAATGGCATGATATTGCGAACAAGGGAAGGAAACATTTATTGTATGGAAAATCGGGAAAACCAGCAGGGCGCGCAAAGAAACCATCCTTCCGCACCCCAGGAACGGGCCGGCGGCACCGGGACCTCAAGAGGCGACAGCCTCACCCAGGACCCGGAAAGCACGCAGAATATCGACCCAGTGACCATGGATACCCAGAAGGGTAAAAAAGTGGATGCCGACCCGTCGAAAGAAAGCGACCGGCCTGCAGAACAGAACAGATAATAGTTTGTGGTTTGTAGACTGTGATTTGTGGAACCCCGGCAAGTGGTCGTCCTCACCTGTGAGCGGCCCTAACCACCAACCACAAACCACAGTCTACAAACTTAAAAAGGCTCTCTGCAAACCCGCGAACTGTTCATGAAACGTCCCTTTCAACTTTCCGTGGTCTTAAAGCGCATCGAAGTGGCGGTAACGCCTTATCCGAAGGCCGCCATGTTTGAACTGTTCGAGCAGGGGTACACTACGCTCTTCGAACAACTGATCTCCTGCATCGTTTCCATCCGCACGCTCGACGAGACCACCATCCCCGTATCGAAACGGCTGTTTGACGCCGCCCGCACCCCCGCACAACTCCTGCAACTTTCCTTTGCAGAGCTTGAAACTCTTTTGTACGGCTGCACCTTTCCCGGTCAGAAAGCGGCCACCATGCTGGGCATTGCCCGTGCCGCCGTAGAACAATACGACGGTCAGCTCCCGGCCGACTTCAAACTGCTGACCGACCTGAAAGGCGTTGGCCCCAAATGCGCCAACCTGGCCCTGGGCATTGCCGCCGGCCATGCCGCTATCAGCGTGGACGTACACGTGCACCGGGTGGTGAACCGCTGGGGCTATATCCACACCCGGCAACCCGAACAAACTATGCGGGAGCTGGAAAAGAAAGTACCCGAAGAAAAATGGATCGACCTCAACCGCCTGATCATGCCCTTCGGTAAGCATATCTGCACCGGCACCCGTCCTCATTGCTCCACCTGCCCGGTACTGGACTACTGCCAGCAGGTAGGCGTTACCAGCCACCGCTAAAAGCTCCCAATACCGGCGCCCCGGATGTGGAAAAGTTTCCCAACTTCCGTTGCCAAGCTCATCAAAACTGGTATAGGGTTTGCTTTCCGCAGAGACGTTTCCCCTTCCCCTGCTCCAAAATCCAATATTGATGAGCTATTATTTATGGTTGAGCTTCAAAAGCTCAGCAATAAATATTTTTTACCATAGGTCCGGAACGCTCGATGAGTTTGGTTTAATCATTGATGTGGTTCGATACTTCAACAAAAGATTCTATTTGTTGGTAAAATTTCCCCACTGCACCCCTTACTCTGCCTTTAAAAAAGCTTGGCATTTATTTGGGCTCTACTAAACTGTTTTATTGTTTAACCTATAAAAAACATTTGCTATGGCAGAAAACAAGAATCAAAGAAACCCACAAGAGAATTCCGGACGCAGTTCCAACCGGGGTTTCGCTTCTATGGACCCACAACGTCAAAGAGAAATTGCGAGTGAAGGCGGACGCGCTGCACACCAGCAAGGCGTCGCACACGAGTGGACTTCTGAAGAAGCGAGAGAAGCCGGCAGAAAAGGCGGACAAAGCTCCCGTGGCGGTGGCCGTAGCCAACGTGGCTCGCAACAACAAAATGAAAGATCCAGTGAAAACGAAAGCAGCCAGTAATTCATGATCTGCTCAGTGGCAAAAGTGCATTCTACAAGAATGCACTTTTTTTTTGCCTGCAAGCCAATGAGCGAAAAGAGATAAAGAAATAGCTTCGCGGTTTTTATGGCTATAGATATCGTGCAGTTGGTGCTGCTTTGCGTGGTGGCTTTTTGTGCCGGTTTTGTCGATGCCATTGTGGGCGGGGGCGGCCTGATCCAGACGCCGGCGGCCCTGGTGTTGTTGCCGGCGCACCCGGTAGTAACCGTGATCGGGTCGCTGAAGATCCCGGCCTTCAGCGGTACCAGCCTCGCCGCCCTCCAGTACCTGCGCCGGGTGCCCATCCGGTGGAAGCTGGCCACCCTGCTTTGCACCGTCGCCTTTTTCACCTCCTTTACCGGCTCGTACCTCCTGACCAGAGTGAGCAACAGCTTTATGAAACCCCTGCTGCTGGTGGTGCTCACCGCCGTGGCCATCTATACTTTTCGCAAAAAGGATTTCGGACAGCACGAGGCCAAGGACCACTCGCCCCGGCGGGAGCTGCTGTATGCAGTGCTGATCAGCCTGGTGCTGGGCCTTTACGACGGCTTTATCGGCCCGGGTACAGGCTCCTTCCTGCTACTGGCCTTCGTCACCCTGCTCGGGTTCGACTTCCTGCAATCCTCCGCCCATGCCAAGCTGGTTAACCTGGCCACCAACCTGGGTTCCATCACCCTTTTCCTGGCCCATGGCAGCATCCTCTGGGAGATCGCCCTGCCCATGGCAGCCTGCAACGCCCTTGGCGGCGCCGCCGGTGCCCGCCTGGCCCTGGCCAAGGGCAACCGCCTCATCCGCACCTTCTTCCTGATCGTGGTCACCGGAACGCTGTTGCGGTTTTTGTATGATGTGTTCCTGAAATAGTTTCTGAGTTCCTGAGTTGTTTGGATGGATAAATGCATGTTCCTCCAAAGAACTTAGGAACTCAGAAACTCAGGAACTTCTTAACTTGTTCGTATGAAAAAAGTTGCAGTTATCGGCGCCGGCACGATGGGTAACGGCATTGCGCACCTGTTTGCCCAGTACGGCTATTCCGTTTCGCTGGTGGACGTTTCCCCCGCCCAGCTGACCAGGGCGCTGGAAACCATTGCCAAAAACCTCGACCGCCAACTGGCGAAGGGCGCCATCAGCGCCGAAACCAGGGAAGCCGCCCTGCAAAACATTGCGCAGCACACCTCCCTGGCCGCCGGCATACAGGATGCCGACCTAGTAGTGGAAGCCGCCACCGAAAACAGCGAGCTGAAAGGGCGCATCTTCAAAGAGCTCGACGAACAGGCGCCTCCCTCCTGCATCCTGGCCACCAACACCTCCTCCATTTCCATCACCCGCATTGCTGCCGCCACCTCCCGTCCGCAGCAAGTGATCGGGATGCACTTCATGAACCCCGTGCCGGTGATGAAGCTGGTGGAAGTGATCAACGGTTACGCCACAGCGCCGGCAGTGACCGCCGAAGTGGTGGCTCTCAGCCGCCTGCTGGACAAGGTGCCCTGCGTGGTCAACGACTACCCGGGCTTCGTGGCCAACCGCATATTGATGCCCCTGATCAACGAAGCCGTCTGCAGCCTGTACGAGGGCGTGGCGGGCGTGGAGGAGATCGATACCATCATGAAGCTGGGCATGGCCCACCCCATGGGCCCCCTGCAGCTGGCCGACTTTATCGGCCTGGATGTGTGCCTGAGCATCCTGCAGGTGCTGCACCAGGGCTTTGGCCAGCCCAAATACGCCCCCTGCCCCCTGCTGGTCAATATGGTCGCCGCCGGCAAACTGGGCGTCAAGTCGGGCGAAGGCTTTTATACCTATACACCGGGAAGCAAGGAACTGGTGGTGAGTGGGAGGTTCCGGTAAGGTTTACAAGTTTACGGGTTTACGAGTTGCTGGCGCCCGTCAGGAACTCGTATACTCGTAAACTCGTAAACTTGCACATGAATCAAGAAGAGCATCGGTTAGAGAAGAAGGGGATTCTGCGCAACAATCCCTCCCTCGCCCCTTTGAAAGAGCCCGAATTCCGCACGTACATCGTCGCCCGCTTTTTTTACATCATGGCCCTGCGCATGGTGTCGACCGTGATTGCGTACAAGCTGTTCCAGCTGACCAAAAGCTCCTTTTCCATCGGCCTGGTGGGCCTGTCGGAGTTTGTGCCGGTCTTTTGCCTGGCCCTGTATGCGGGGCACATTATTGACCAGTCCGACAAGCGCACCCTGCTGCTCAAGGGCATGCTGTCCTACAGCCTGTGTGTGCTAGGGCTGATCCTGGTCACATCGTCCTTTACCGCTCAGCGGTTGTCGGTAACAGGTATAGAGATGTGCATTTACGGGATCATCTTCCTCACGGGCATCATCAGGGCTTTTGCCGGGCCGGCCACCAATGCCATCCTGGCGCAACTGGTGCCGCGGCCGGTGCTGCACTATGCCTCCAACATCAGCTCCTCCACCTGGCTGGGCGCTTCCATTGCCGGGCATGCCACCGCCGGCTTTTTCATTGCCTGGTTCGGGGTGCACGGCACCTTTTACATTATCCTGGTCTATGTGCTGCTGGCGTCGCTTTTCCTGTCGCGCATCGGCAAAAAGCCGATCCTGGCAGCGAAAACCAACATGCGGGTGTGGGAAAGCATGAAGGAAGGACTGAACTATGTTTTTACACACAAGGTGATGCTGGGCGCCATTTCGCTCGACCTGTTCGCGGTGCTGTTCGGCGGGGCCGTGGCCCTGATCCCCGAGTTCGCGGAACGCATCCTGAGGGTGGGCCCCATCGGCTTCGGCTGGCTGAATGCCGCCGTGGATATCGGCGCGGTGCTGATGATCATTACCCTCACGCTGAACCCGCTGAAACGAAAGCAGGGCACCATCCTGATGTACGCGGTGGGCGGTTTCGGCCTGTGCATCATCGCCTTCGGGCTTTCGGACATTTACTGGATGTCGTTTGCCTCCCTGGTCATTGCCGGCATGCTCGACGGCATCAGCGTCATCGTCCGGGGCAACGTGTTCCAGATGACCACGCCCGATACGATGCGGGGCCGGGTGAGCGCCGTCAACTCGATGTTCGTCAACTCCAGCAACGAGCTGGGCCAGTTCGAAAGCGGCTTTACCGCCCGCCTGATGGGTACCGTCCCGGCCGTGGTCTTCGGCGGTTCCATGACCCTGCTGGTCGTGATCATCGCCTGGTTCAAAGCCCCGGGACTGAGAAAGTTTGAATACTAGCGTTTATTTATTTTGAACCAGCCGGTCCAGCACATGGAACACGATGGGGCAGAAAGAGGCATTCTTTAAAGTAAGGCTTTGCCGTTTGATCAGCACGTCCTCGTCGGTATAAGGGAAGCGGGCACAATCGGAGGGCCGCACCTCGTAAACCGAACAGTAATTGTCGGCGCCCAGGAAGGGACAGGGCGAGGATTTCACCACGAAATCGCCGTCCTCGTCCACCCGCAGGTAGGTATCGATGAAGTCGCTTTCCCGCATCCGCAGGTGTTTGCTGATCCGCTTGACGTCGGGCGTCTTGAAGCGGGGGGAATAATTCTTACAACAGGCAGCACACTGCAGGCAGTCGGTTTGCTCCACCGCTTCGTCGTGCAGGCGGGGCAACTGCTTCAGCACCTTGTTCTTATCGGCCCGCTGAAGAAACTGCTTGAACTGCTTCTGGTGCTCCTTTCCGGCTATGGTCGGCGCTTGAGGCATTTTGCAAAGAAAACGCCTTCCGCTAAAACGGAAGGCGTCTGTTTTATTTTTAAAGAAAGATTACAAGGTTCCAGGGAACTTGTAATCGCGTAAACTTGTACACTCGTAAACTTTAAAGACCTGCCAGACTTTCTTCGATCGCTTTGATCTTCTGTTCGGCATCGGCCTTTTTCTTGCGCTCCAGCTCTACCACTTCGGGTTTGGCGTTCTGCACAAAGCGTTCGTTGCCGAGCTTTTTCTCCACCGACTGTAAAAAGCCCTGCTGGTAAGCCAGGTCCTTGAGCAGTTGCTCTTTCTGGGCGGCCGTGTCCAGGGGTTTTTCGGTTTGCACGTACAGCTTATTGGTACCCACCACTACGGTCAGGCTTTCGGGTACCGCCTCGCTCACGTAGCTCACCTCGTCGGCATTTACCTGCTTGCGCAAAATACCTTCCACGCCGGCAAACAGGGCCTGCTCGGCGGTTTCGATGGACAGCTTCACGGCTTCCCTGGGCTTGATGCTGTTCTTGTTGCGGGTATCCCGAACGGCCGAGATCACCTCTTTCAGGAGCTGGCCCTGCAGCAGCACTTCTTTAGGAGCGCTGCCCGACAGGTCGAACTGGCGCATGCAGAGGTCATCGCCTTCGGCCCGCTGGCGGAGCTGGTGGTAGATCTCTTCGGTCACGAACGGCATGAAGGGATGCAGCAGCTGCATCAGCTCTTCAAAGAAGTTCAGGGTCTGCTCGTAGTCCTGTGTGCTGATGGAGGCTTCCTGGGCCGGCTTCATCCATTCGAGGTACCAGCTGCAGAAGTCGTCCCAGATCAGGGAGTAAATGATTTTGAGGGCTTCGCTCAGGCGGAACTGGCTGTACAGCTCTTCCACCTGCGCCTTCACCTCGTTGAGGCGGCCCTGGAACCATTGCACGGCAAATTGCGGGGCCTGGCCGTCGGTGGCCGGCGCCTGGCGCTCTTCCCACATTTTTACCAGCTTCAGGGCGTTCCACAGCTTGTTGTTAAAGAACTTGCCCTGCTCGCAGCTGCTGTCGTCGAACAGCAGGTCGGTGCCGGCGGGGGCGGCGATCATGATGCCGAAGCGTACGGCATCGGCGCCGAAGCGCTCGATCAGCTCGAGCAGGTCGGGGGAGTTACCGAGGCTCTTGCTCATCTTGCGGCCCTGCTTGTCGCGTACCATGCCGGTAAAGTACACGTGCTCGAAGGGCTTTTCCTGCTTATATTCCATGCCGGCCATGATCATGCGGGCCACCCAGAAGAAGATGATGTCCTGGCCGGTTACCAGCACGTTGGTAGGATAGTAATAGTTGATATCGGGGTTACCCGGTTGGGTGATGCCGTGGAACACCTCCATCGGCCACAGCCAGGAGGAGAACCAGGTATCGAGCACGTCCTCGTCCTGGCGCAGGGAGGCGGCGTCGGTACCGGCCAGCTTGGCCGCTTCTTCGGCGGTTTCGGCCACGTACACGGTGCCCTTGTCGTCGTAAAAGGCGGGAATGCGCTGGCCCCACCACAGCTGGCGGCTGATGCACCAGTCCTTCACGTTCTCGAGCCAGTATTTATAAGTGGCGAGGAAGCGTTCTTCGGGGTGGATCTGCACGTTGCCGCCAACAACGGCTTCCAGGGCCTCGTCGGCCAGGTGGCGCATTTTTACGAACCACTGGGTGGAAATGCGGGGTTCCACCACGGCGCTGGTGCGCTGCGAGAAGCCCAGGCGGGTGCCGTACTCCTCTTCCTTCACCAGCAGGCCTTCGTGGGCCAGTTGCTCCACGGCCTTTTTACGGGCCACAAAGCGGTCGAGGCCTACGAACACTTCGGCGGCCGCACTCAGGGTGCCGTCTTCGTTCAGGGTATCGATGGCGGGCAGGTTGTGCTTCAGGCCCAGGTTGTAGTCGTTGATGTCGTGCGCCGGGGTCACTTTCAGGGCGCCGGTACCGAAGGCGGGATCCACGTACTCGTCGAAGATCACGGGCACTTCGCGGTTTACCAGGGGCACGATCACCCGTTTCCCTTTCAGGAAGCTGTAGCGTTCATCGTTGGGGTTGACGCAGATGGCGGTATCGCCCATGATGGTCTCGGGGCGCTGGGTGGCGATGACGATGTAGTCGGTGGCCTGGTGGCGCACGTCTTGGGGTTCGCCGGCCACTTTATATTTTACGTAGTAGAGCTTACCCTGCACGTCGCGGTATTCCACTTCCTCGTCGCTGAGGGCGGTCTTGGCCTGGGGGTCCCAGTTGATCATGCGGGCGCCGCGGTAGATCAGGCCTTTGTTGTAGAGGTCGATAAACACCTTGATGACGGCCTGGTAGTAGTGGTCGTCCATGGTGAAGTTCACCCGGTCCCAGTCCACACTGCAGCCCAGCTTTTTGATCTGGTGGTAGATGATGCCGCCGTATTTTTCTTTCCACTCGAAGGCATGCTTTAAAAACTCTTCGCGGGAAAGGTTTTGTTTTTTGATGCCTTTTTCTTTTTCCAGCAGCTGAACCACCTTGGCTTCGGTGGCGATGGAAGCATGGTCGCTGCCGGGAACCCAGCAGGCGTTGAAGCCGCTCATGCGGGCTTTACGCACCAGGATGTCCTGTACGGTTTCGTTCAGCGTATGGCCCATGTGCAGCACGCCGGTGACGTTGGGCGGGGGAATGACGACGGTAAACGGCTTCCGGTCGTCGGGTTTACTGTTGAAGTATTTTTTCTCCAGCCAGTGCTGGTACCATTTTTCCTCCACCTGTTGGGGCTCAAAGTTCTTTGAAAGCGTACTCATGCTGTTTTTAAAATTGGAGTGCAAAATTAGGATTCTAATGGCAAACCTCACCCCCGGCCCCTCTCCATCTGGAGAGGGGTGCCCAAATTAGTAGCTTTTCTTACTGGCAGGGAAGAAAAAAAGCCTTTCCTGTAAAGGAAAAGGCTCTTTAAATGATGAAATATTATTGTCCCCGCCAGTAGGATAAAACTGTGGTTTGGGCACCCCTCTCCAGATGGAGAGGGGCCGGGGGTGAGGTGTTAATCCAGGTCCAGCTGGCTGTTGTTGATAAAGTTGACGAGGGCCGCCGCGTTTTTGAGGTTCAGCTTTTTGAGGATGTTGTAGCGGTGCACCTCTACGGTCTTGACCGAGATGTTCAGGGCATCGGCGATCTCTTTGGAGGAGAATCCTTTCTTGATGTAGCCGATGGTTTCAATTTCGCGCTGCGACAGGGAGTTCAGGCCCGTCTGGTTGTCGTCGCCGCCGCTGATCACCTGCTCGGACAGGATGTTCTTGATCTCGTCGCATACATACTTGCGGCCGCTGTTGATCTCCAGGATCGCCTTGAACATTTCTTCGCGGGAAGAGTTTTTGGTCACATAGCCCATGGCGCCCTTCTGCATCATCTTGCGGGCATAGGTCGGCTGGGTATGCAGCGATACGCCCAGGATCTTGGAGGCGGGCGAAAACTTGCGGATAAGCTGAGTGGCTTCAATGCCATTCATGCCCGGCAGGTTAATGTCCATGATCACGATGTTGGGACGCAATTTCTTGGCAAGCTCCACGGCTTCTTCACCGCTGCCACTTTCCGCTACCACGGTAAAACGCGGATCCGTATTCAGAATAAAACTCCAGGTTTCACGTACAAGCGTATGATCATCGGTTATCAGTATCGTTATCTTTTCCATAGTCAATCGGAGTTAAAGGTCGGAATTATTTTTAATATGAACAGGAAAGTTAATACTCAGTTTACAGCCATGGCCCGGAGACGACTGGATTGCCAGGTTCCCGGCGGCCAAATATACCCTATTTTCAATATTTTTCAGCCCTCCTCCCCTGCCGGATGCCTGATTGGCAAAACCCTGCCCGTCGTCGATAATGGTGAGGGTGATAAGGCCCTTGTTTTCACGGATATCGATATGGGCGGCAGTGGCGTCGGCATGCTTCAGCGTATTGTTGATCGCTTCCTGCACGACGCGGAAAACCATCAGCTTCTGATCTTCATCCAGCAGTTGTTCGATATGCGGTTCTGAACGCATCGTTAGCTGGAGTTCGCGGTTGTTATTGATGCCGAGCACATAGTCTTCCAGTGCGTCCTGCAGGCCCAGGTCGCGGATGCTGGGGTCCATCAAGGAACGCGACAGGTGCCGGATCTCGTTGATCACCCGCAACAGGGTGCTGGTGGCTTTGCGGACCAGCTCTTCGCGCAGTGCCTCGTCGCTGAGTGCAATGTCGAGGTAGAGCTTGATGGTGGTCAGCATCTGGTTGACGTTGTCGTGGAGGTCGTTGCCGATCTCCCGGCGTTCGCGCTCCTGGATGTCGATGGAGGCTTGGCTGATCTGCTTTTGCTTGTCCAGTTCCTTCTGCAGCAACTGTTGTTCCAGCTTCTTGCGGTCGGTAATATCCTGGGCGGCCCCGGTGACGCTTACAGCCTTTCCCTCTTCGTCCTGAACGGCGATGCCGCGGTCGTACACGAAGGCGTAGGTGCCGTCGTCCTTGCAGAAGCGGTATTCCACTTCAAAGGTGCCGGCGGAGGCGGCCTGCACTACTTTTTTCAGGGCCTTGCGGACGGCAGGACGGTCTTCGGGGTGGATACGTTTCATCCAGGCCGTCATCTTGCGGATGCCGGTGCCGTCGGCTACGCCATAGACGCGCCGCAGGCCTTCGGTGCTGCGGGCAAAGGTGCCGGCGGCCACGTTCCATTCCCAGATCATGTCGGAGGTAGCCTGCGATACCAGGTGAAAACGGCGGTTGCTGGCGTGCAGGTCCTGCTCGGCCTGTACCTTTTCGGTAATGTCCTTGAGCACCACCAGGCGGGCTTTCCGCCCGTTATAGTCCAGCAGGCGGCCACGGAGCTCCACGGTAATGTAGTCCCCGTTCTTTTTCCGGTGCTGCAGGCTAGGGAAACAATAAACCTCTTCCCCGTATTCCTGCCCGGCGGTGGCAAGGATGGTTCCCTCACTCTGCGGCCGGCACACCTGGGGCAGCGTCATTTGTAGGAACTCCTCGCGGCTGTAGCCGTAATGCCGGACCACGGCCTCGTTGACGTCGAGGAATTGAAGCGACTCGTGGTCGATGATCCAGGAAAGCGCCGGGTATTCGCGGAATAAGCGAAAATATTGTTCGTGCGAACGGCGAAGCTCTTCCGCCGCCAGCACATTGGCGGTAACGTCCTGCACCAGCACCAGGCCATAATCCTTATTGCCGACGGGAAAGCAATACCGCGTCAGGTGCACATAGATGGTTTCCCCGTTTTTCTTTTTCAGGCGGAGGTTTTCATAATCCACCCGGTCCTTTTCCTTGTTTTGCTGCACCATCTCCTGCACCTCCTGCCGGTCCTCGGAGGGGAGAAAGTCCAGGATCGTCATTTCCGCGAATTCGGCGCGGGTATAGCCGAAATGGAAGGTGGCGGCATCGTTGACCTCGCTGATGGCCAGGGTATCCCGGTCGAAGGTCCACATGGGAAGCGGGTTGTAATAAAAGAGGTTCTTATAGGTTTCCTCGACCTTGCGGCGCCGGGCGATCTCGGTATGGAGCCCCACCATGGGGGAGTAATACATTTCCTGGCCGGGCAGGTGTTCCCAGCTACCCGGTAGGGGGTGTTCCAGCACTTCCCGGGAAGGCTGCTCGTTCAGGGGCAGCAGTTCCCGTTCGCGGGCGGGAAGCGGGATGATGGTGGTGCAGGTGCCCTCCATATTGTCTTCCTCGAAGGGCACCGGTTGCAGGGTGCAGAAGATGAGGCCGTGACGGGTGCGGGCGCTGAGGGTAAGATCGGCGTTGCTGTGGTTGTTTTCCTGTGCCAGAAAGGGAATATAGTGGGTATCGGCCGAGGGGAAAAGGTCGGCAAAGTGCTGGTGGGACAGGTCTTCCCGGGCATAGCCAAAGAGGTCGGCAGCAGCTTTGTTGCCCCAGAGCAGTTCGCCGTGGTGATTCCAGAAAATAACCGCGGCGGCGCAATAGTCCAGCATCCTTGCCTTGCCGGGGGGGAAGACGGGGTGCAGGTGTTTTTCAGAAGAATTGGATAAACCGGGTACAGACATGGACAGGAAATAGGAATTTAATAACTTAAAGATAGGTTGCTTCCAAAAAGCAGCAGTGAAATCAAGCTCCTTTTTTGCATTTAGTTATATATAATACATTGTTTTCTTATGCCCTTTACGGGTTTCCCCCTGCACCACCTAAGCTAAAAAACCGGCTGCTCCGGGGGCGGCCGGTATGCCGGCCCCTCCTGCCTTCAGGAGATGGCGCGAAGTGATTATCTTTGTCGCTATGCAACGGGCAGGAAACCATAAAACCGAAACCACTCCCCAGATCGTGGAAGAGCTGCTGGTAGACGCCGAGGAGCCCTTCCAGTTAATTGTGTGGAACGACGACGTCAACACCTTCGAATGGGTGATCGAAACCCTGATGGAAGTGTGCCACCATTCCCACGAGCAGGCGGAACAATGCGCCTATATCATCCACTTCAAAGGCAAATACGCGGTAAAAGAGGGCTCCTACGACGACCTGAAGCCCCTGTGCGACGAGATCACCGACCGCGGCATTGGCGCCACCGTGGAAGCGGTGATCGCCTGATCCCTCCTGTCCCCATTTCGTTAAATCCGTTGCCGGCCCGCCTTTTTCGCCCCACAAGATTTACCTTTGCGCCCTTATGGAAAAACAACGTTCCGTAGCGTTTCATACACTGGGGTGCAAGCTCAATTTTTCGGAAACCTCCATGCTGTCCCGCACACTGGAAGCGGAGGGCTTTGTGAAGAAGGAATTCGAGGACGAGGCCGACGTGTATGTCATCAACACCTGCTCGGTTACCGACAATGCCGACAAGGAATGCCGCCAGCTGGTGCGGCGCATCCTGCGCAAGACACCCCAAAGCATGGTGGTGATCACCGGCTGCTATGCCCAGCTGAAGCCCAAAGAGATCGCCGGCATTCCCGGTGTGGACCTGGTGCTGGGCGCTGCCGAAAAGTTCAACCTGGCGCAACACCTCAAGGAGCTGACCAAGGGCGACTCCGCCCGCATCAGCAGTTGCGATATCGAAGAAGTGTCGGGCTTCCATGCCTCCTACTCCATCAACGACCGCACCCGCACCTTTCTAAAGGTACAGGACGGTTGCGACTATACCTGCTCGTTCTGCACCATTCCCATGGCGCGGGGCAAGAGCCGCAGCGACAGTATCGCCAATGTGCTGGGGCATGCCGAACGCCTGGCCCGGAGCGGTGTCAAAGAAATTGTGCTGACCGGCGTGAACCTGGGCGATTTTGGAAAGGGTCCGGACGGCGCCAAAAAGAGCGAGGAATCGTTTTACGACCTGGTGGTGGCCCTGGAGGCGGTGGAAGGCATCGAGCGCTACCGTATTTCCTCTATCGAGCCGAACCTGCTGACGCCGGAGATCATCAGTTTTGTGGCGCAGAGCAAAAAGTTCATGCCCCATTTTCATATTCCGCTGCAAAGCGGCAGCAACGAGATCCTGGCCCGCATGCGCCGTCGCTACAAGCGTGAGCTGTATGCCGAACGGGTGGCGGCCATCAAGGAGCTGATGCCGCATTGCGCCATCGGCGTGGATGTGATCGTAGGTTTTCCCTCCGAAAGCGAGGAGCACTTCCAGGAGACGTTCGACTTCCTGCATTCCCTGGACGTTTCCTACCTGCACGTATTCACCTATTCGGAAAGGGATGCTACCAAGGCCCTGGAGATAACGCCTGTCGTGCCGGTAAACGTTCGTCATGAGCGGAACAAGATCCTGCGGAACCTCAGCTACATGAAGATGCAGCACTTTACCGAGCAGCACGTGGGACAGACGCGCAAGGTGCTGTTTGAAAGCCATGTCAAGAACGGCATGATGGAAGGTTATAGCGATAATTATATCCGCATCACGGCTCCGTTCAAGGAGGAATGGGCGAACCAGATCGTGGACTGGAAGATTTAAAAAATATTTTTTGAGAAAAAGTTTGCAGCAATAAAAACGCCCCTATATTTGCACTCCCAAAACGGAACAACGGTCACGAAAAAAAGCCGCCGGAAAGGGAAAACAAAAAGTTCTTTACAAAGTTTCAAAAGATATTGGGAGCATAGCTCAGCTGGTTTAGAGCATCTGCCTTACAAGCAGAGGGTCCGCGGTTCGATCCCGTGTGCTCCCACAAAATCTCTTTAGAGATTACAATTCGTTCTTTATTTCTTATTGGGAGCATAGCTCAGCTGGTTTAGAGCATCTGCCTTACAAGCAGAGGGTCCGCGGTTCGATCCCGTGTGCTCCCACTTCTACTTCTTTTACAGAAGTTCTTTAGTTCTTAGATAATTTATTTTGGGAGCATAGCTCAGCTGGTTTAGAGCATCTGCCTTACAAGCAGAGGGTCCGCGGTTCGATCCCGTGTGCTCCCACTTCTACTTCTTTTACAGAAGTTCTTTAGTTCTTAGATAATTTATTTTGGGAGCATAGCTCAGCTGGTTTAGAGCATCTGCCTTACAAGCAGAGGGTCCGCGGTTCGATCCCGTGTGCTCCCACTTCGTAGCCTCAGTGAAAACTGGGGCTTTTTTATTTTATATTATCCCAAACTTCTTCTCCAACCGTCTTCCTGTTCCGGCTGGCGTAAAACCTCTCCCCCGGTTTCGCCAGAGGCGAAACCGGGGGAGAGGTTTTACGCCCCATAAAAAAAAGCACCCAACTTTCATTGAATGCTTTTCCAATATTTTGCGCAAAACCTGCCTTAGTTACATCCCAGCACTTCGCACAGCTTGGCTTCGAGCTCTTCACCGCGGAGGTTGCGGGCAATGATCTTGCCCTTGGGGTCGACCAGGAAGTTCTGCGGGATGCCCTGTACATGGTACAGTTGGGCGGCGCTGTTGTTCCAGAACTGCAGGTCGCTCACCTGCGTCCAGGCCAGGCTATCGTCCTTAATGGCCTTCAGCCAGGGTTCCTTATCGCGGTCCAGGGATACGCCCAGGACGGTAAAGTTTTTAGCGTTGAACTTCTGAAAGGTTTTTACCACGTTGGGGTTCTCCATGCGGCAGGGCTTGCACCAGGAGGCCCAGAAATCCACCAGCACGTACTTGCCGCGGAAGGAAGCCAGCGAAACCGGCTGACCCGCCGGGTCGTTCTGGGTAAAATCCAGCGCATCGGTACCTACGGCGCCGACCTTGTTGTAGGCAATGAACTCCGCCAGGTTTTTGCCGATGGCCGTATTGCGGACACTTTCCGAAAGGGAAAGGTAAAACTGCTCTACCTGCAGGGGATCGTCAAGTAGCTGGGCCGTCACGTACAGCAGGAAAGGCGACACATAGGACTCCTTTTTGGCGGTAACGAACTTGGCTACTTCCTCCTTCACCTGTTGACGGATCGTGCCGTATTGCCCCATCAGGGAGGCCCGCTGCACTTCGTCGGGGCTCTCATTGATCTGGCCGGCCACCGCGTTCATCTTGCCCACCAGGGGATTAAATACCTTACGGAATTCATCGAAGTCCTGGTGCGACTTGCTGCCGGTCACCTGCAGGCTGGGAAGGGCCTTAGTCGAACCGCTGACGCTGATGGTGCTGTTCTCCAGGTAAATGTATTGGGGCTGCTCCTTGCCCAGTACCAGGAAGTACAGGCCGGGCTCGGGAATGGAACCTTTCACGACGAACTTGCCGCCCGCCACCTTGGATTTCTCCAGCACGGCGTTGTCATTGGCATTGGTCACCTTCACCTCGGTGCCCTCAGGCAGGCCGGTGATGGAGCCGGTCAGGGTAAAGCCCTGGCTCTGGGCAAACACAAACGTGGGAAACAGCAGGAAGGCAAAAAGGAGTTTTCTCATATTATTTGGGTTGATGACGCTGCTGCAATATCGCAATCACATCGGCCAGCGAGCAATCTTTCGCCTGCAATAATATCAAATAATGGAATAATAGATCAGCCGCCTCGTTCAAAAATAACTCCTGATTAACGTCTTTTGACTCGATCACCAGCTCTACGGCCTCCTCCCCTACTTTCTGGGCGATCTTGTTGATGCCCTTGCCAAACAGCCGCCTTACGTAGGAGGTGGCATCGTTGCTGTTGCGGCGCAGGCGGATGATATCTTCAAGGTAGTACAGGAAGTCGTCGCGGTGGTTCTTCTCGCTCCAGCAGGTGTCGGCGCCGGTATGGCAGACGGGTCCCTTGGGCTCGGCTTTCACCAGCAGGGTGTCGTTGTCGCAGTCCACCAGGATCTGGCGCAGCACCAGGTGGTTGCCGCTTTCCTCGCCCTTGGTCCACAGGCGGTTCTTGCTGCGGCTGAAGAAGGTGACCAGTCCCAGCTCCTCGGTCTTTTTCAGGGCTTCCTCGTTCATAAAGCCCAGCATGAGTACTTTGCTGGTGTTGTAGTCCTGCACCACTGCAGGCACCAGGCCATCGGCATACTTGTTAAAATCTATTTTCATCGTTTGTGTTGTCAGTTTGGACAAAGGTATTTTAAAGGCGAATCGCCAGGTTCTGATCTTTCAGGTAGCGTTTCAGGTCGGGGATTTCGATCTCCTTGAAATGGAAGATGCTGGCGGCCAGGGCGGCATCGGCCTGCGCCTGCCGGAACACGTCCACGAAGTGCTGCATGGTGCCGCCGCCGCCCGAAGCGATGACGGGTACCGGCAGGGCCTCGGACAGCCTTTTGGTGATGTCCAGGGCAAAGCCGGCCTTGGTACCGTCGTGGTTCATGGAGGTCAGCAGGATCTCGCCGGCGCCCCGCTCCACGGCCTCCCTGGCCCAGTCGAAGCATTTGGCGTCGGTCTTGGTGCGCCCACCGTTGAGGTAAACGTACCATTCGCCGTCTTCCTCCAGCCGCGTGTCGATGGCCAGCACCACGCACTGACTGCCGGCGGTATTGGCGATACCGGTGATCAGCTCGGGATTCTTGAAGGCGGCGGTGTTCACGGAGATCTTATCGGCCCCGGAATTGAGCAGCACGCTTACGTCCTCCACGCTGCGGATGCCGCCGCCTACGGTAAAAGGAATGTTGATGGCATGGGCGATGCGCTTCACCAGCTCGCTCAGGGTCTTGCGCCGCTCCACCGTGGCGGTAATGTCCAGGAACACCAGCTCGTCGGCTCCCTGGCGGGCATAGGTGGCGCCCAGCTCCACGGGGTCGCCGGCATCGCGCAGGTTGACGAAATTGGTGCCCTTCACGGTCCGGCCGTCCTTGATGTCGAGGCAGGGAATGATCCGCTTGGCCAGGCTGCCCCCGGCGGGGGAAACAAAGCCGGCGGTCCCTGTCGTACTGTTTTCTGTTGGAAGCATGGGCTATCAGGAATTGAAAGGAGTTATTGTTGATTCAGTTTGGTCAGTTCGGACAGCGGGATGCGGCCTTCGTAAATGGCCTTGCCGATGATCACCCCCTTGCAGCCGATCTCGAGCAGCCGCTGCACGTCGGCGATGTTGCTCACCCCGCCGCTGGCAATGAAGTGCAGGCCGGGAAACTTGCCGATGATGCTCTGGTACAGCTCCAGGGAAGGTCCCTGCAGGGCGCCGTCCTTGGCCACGTCGGTGCAGAAGATCTGCTGCACGCCATGGTCCAGGTACTTTTGAATGAAGTCGTAGATCCATACGTCGGTGGTTTCGAGCCAGCCGTGCACGGCGATCTTTTCGTCCTTGACGTCGGCACCCAGTAAAAACTTGTCGGCCCCGAATTGTTTCAGCCAGCCCACGAAGGTAGCTTCGTCCTTGACGGCAATGCTGCCCACGGTCACCAGGGCGCCGCCGCTGTTGAGGATGATGTCGACGTCCTTCTCGGTTTTGACGCCGCCGCCGAAGTCGATCACCAGCCCGGTCTTGCCGGCAATGGCTTCCAGCACTTTCCAGTTGCGAACCTGCCCGGCCTTGGCCCCGTCGAGGTCTACCAGGTGCAGGCGCTTCAGGCCGGCATCCTCAAATTCCCTGGCTACTTCCAGCGGGTTTTCGTTGTACACCTTTTTCTGGTTGTAGTCGCCCTGGGTCAGGCGGACGCACTTGCCGTCGATGATGTCGATGGCGGGAATGATGGGCCCGGCTGTGGCGGTCGCCGCCGGCTGCTGTCCCTTCTGATCGTATGTTTCCATGTTGTTGGTCAAAAGCGTTGATGAATATTGGTTCCCTAAGCGATATCCAAAAAGTTGCGGATGATCTGGTCGCCGGTCTGGGCGCTCTTCTCGGTATGGAATTGCACCCCGTAGAAATTGTCCTTCCGCACCGCTGCGGCGTACTCGATACCGTACTGGCAGTTGGCAATAGTGTATTCGCTGTCTTCGGCGAAGAAGCTGTGGACGTTGTAGATAAAGCTGCCTTCCTCGATGTTGCGGAACAGCGGGGAGCGCAGGTGGTAAATACGGTTCCAGCCCATTTGCGGCACCTTCAGGCGTTGTTCCTGCCCGTTAGCCGTGAACAGGGTGTTGAACTTTTTCACCCGTACCGGCACAATGCCGAGGCAGTCGGTATTGCCTTCCTCGGAATGAGTGCACAGCAGCTGCATGCCCACGCAAATGCCCAGCACCGGTTGCTTCAGCTCCCTGATCACGGCATCGAGGCCGGCCGCTTTCAGGCTTTGCATGGCGCTACCGGCCTCCCCCACTCCCGGGAAGATCACCTTGTCGGCGCTGCGGATTTTTTCGGGATCGTCCGTTACTTCGGCGCTGATGCCCAGGCGTTCCAGGGCATAGAGCACCGACTGAATATTTCCTGCGTTGTATTTGATTATTGCTAAGTTCATTGTATCTTTCGATTGTAAAAATCACCTGCGGAAGTAGCTCACCTGGTAGAGCGACAGCTTCCCAAGCTGTAGGCAGCGGGTTCGAGTCCCGTCTTCCGCTCACTTTAAAATGGCGCCCAGGAACTTCCTGGTCGCCTCTTTTATTTTATCCCCGCTTTGCAGCGCCTGGATATAGGCGCTCCCGATGATGGCACCGTTGGCGTGTTTAGAGGCCGCTTCGAACGTTTTCTTGTCCTTGATGCCGAAGCCTACCAGCACCGGGTTTTTCAGGTTCATGCCTTTGAGCTTTTCCAGATAATTTTCGGCGGCGGAAAAGTCCTTGTCCTTGCCGGTGGTGGAGGAAGAGGAAACGGCATACAGGAAGCCGCTGCTCATCTCGTCCAGCTGCCGCACCCTATCTTCGGAGGTTTCGGGGGTCACCAGGAAGATAAAGTCAAGGTTATATTTTTTGATGATGGGGCCGTACTCGTTCTGGAACTCGTACATCGGGATGTCGGGGAGGATCAGCCCGTCGACGCCGGCGGCGGCGGCATCGGCGCAGAAGCGCTCGAAGCCGTACTGCAGGATGGGATTGATGTAGCCCATTAACACCACGGGAAGGGTGATCTCCTTGCGGAAATCCTGCAGCTGCTCGAACAGTTTCTTGATGGTCATGCCATTTTTGAGGGCTACGGCGCTGCTGGCCTGGATCACCGGGCCGTCGGCCAGGGGATCGCTGTAGGGCATGCCCAGCTCGATGAGGTCGGCACCGTTTTCCTGCAACGCCCGCATCACCTTCAGCGTGCTTTCCAGCTTGGGGAAACCCGCCGTGCAATAGACATTGAGGACTTTATTCTGTTTCTTTTCGAAAAGGTCTTTTATTCTGCTCATGATTGTCGGAACCTGGATTGGTGTGGATGATTTTTTTGAAAAAGCCCGGTTCTACCCCGTCACTTCGTTTCCTTCTACGCCCATGGCTTTCATATACGTGGCGAGGTCTTTATCGCCGCGGCCGGACAGGCAGACCACCACCGTTTCGTTTTCCTTGAACTGGATCTGCTTCAGGGCCGAAAGGGCGTGCGAGGATTCAAGGGCGGGGATGATGCCTTCGAGCTTCGCCAGCTGGAACGCCGCTTCGAGGGCTTCGTTGTCGGTGGCGTGCAGGAACAGGCCGCGGCCGCTGTCGAAGAGGTGGGCGTGCAGGGGGCCGATGCCGGGATAATCCAGGCCGGCGGAAATGCTGTGGGGCTCCACTACCTGGCCGTCCTCGGTCTGCATCACCAGGCTTTTGCTGCCGTGCAGCACGCCCATGCGTCCCAGGCGGGTGGTGGCCGCCGTAGCGCCGCTGTCGAGGCCCAGGCCGCCGGCCTCCACCGCTACGATCTTCACGTCCGGCTCGTCGAGGAAGTTATAAAAGGCGCCGGCCGCATTACTGCCGCCGCCCACGCAGGCCAGCACGTAATCGGGCAGCTCGCTGCCGGTCTTCACCTTCAGCTGCCAGCGCACTTCTTCGCTGATAATGCTTTGGAAACGGGCCACCATGTCGGGGTACGGGTGGGGGCCCACCACGCTGCCGATGATGTAGTGCGTGTCCACGGGGTTGTTGATCCAGTCGCGGATGGCTTCGTTGGTGGCGTCCTTGAGGGTTTTGCTGCCGCTGGTGGCGGGGATAACGGTGGCGCCGAGCATGCGCATACGGGCCACGTTGGGCGCCTGGCGCTCGATGTCTTTTTCGCCCATGTACACGATGCACTCCATGCCTTTGAGGGCACAGACGGTGGCGGTGGCCACGCCGTGCTGGCCGGCACCGGTTTCGGCGATGATGCGTTTTTTGCCGAGGCGCTGCGCCAGCAGGATCTGGCCCACGGTGTTGTTCACCTTGTGGGCGCCGGTATGGCAAAGGTCTTCGCGCTTCAGGAAAATTTTGGTGTTGTACTGCTCGCTCAGGCGCTTGGCGAAGTAGAGCGGAGTGGGCCGTCCCACGTAGTCGCGCAGCAGCTCCTGGTATTCCTTCTGGAAGGCCGCATCGTACATGATGTCGAGGTAGCGCGACTGCAGTTCCTGCACGTTGCGGTGCAGCATTTCGGGGATATAGGCGCCGCCGAATTGGCCGTAATATCCCTGTTCGCTTGGCTTTTTGTAGGTTGTTTCCACCATTTTCAAACTTACTTTTTTAATTGCTCTACGAATGTTTTCACCTTGTCCAGGTTCTTGATGCCGGGGCTTACTTCGAACTTGCTGTTGATGTCGATGGCGAAGAGCGATTTGGCCACGGGTTCCACGGAAAACTCCCGCAGCTTGTCCTCGTCGCCCTGCTCGATGCCGCCGCTCAGGAAGAACGGCTTGTTGATGTAGGCGTCGCGCATCACCCGCCAGTCGAATTTTTTGCCCGTACCGCCGTAGCCCGCGCCCATGGTGTCGAACATGAACTGGTCGCACACATCGGCATACGGCCGCGTCATCCAGTCCAGGCTGTCGTTATCGCTGACGCGGAAGGCCTTGACCACCGTGATGTAGTCGGCGATGCGCTCGCAGTACTTGGGGGTTTCGTCGCCGTGCAGCTGCACCATATGCAGGCGGCATTCGTCCACCGTACGCAGCACTTCTTCCACCGGTGTATTCACAAACACGCCCACCTTGGTAATGCTCTTGATCTTGCGGATCTGGTCCTTCGTCAGCGAATGGAGCACATAGCGCGGACTCTTCGGGTAAAAAATGAACCCGGCGAATGTCACCCCCATACCGGCCAACTGTTCCACCTGGTCCAGTTGCGTCATGCCACATACTTTAATGCGCATAGTTTGTTGTTTTTTAGGGTTATAGGTATGGGCAAGGCAATGCGTTACTTTCGTAAATCGTCGACAAATTTTTTGAAGGCATCCCCGGGCTGGGCACTTTTCATGAAATTCTCACCGATCAAAAATCCCTGGTAGCCGTATTGTTGCAGGTAGCGGATGTCCTCCACCTTGTGGATGCCGCTTTCCGATATTTTCAGTTTGTCCGCCGGGATCAGGTTGCTGAGGCCCACGGACTGTTCGAGGCTGACCTCGAAGGTTTTCAGGTTGCGGTTGTTCACGCCCACCAGGTCCACCTCGTCGCAGATATGCGCCAGCTCCTCTTCGTTGTGGATCTCCAGCAGCACCTCCAGCCCGAGGTTGCGGGCGGCGCGGGCCAGGGTCTTCACCTCGGCCACCGACAGGTTGGCGGCGATCAGCAGGATCACCGAAGCGCCGTAGGCCTTGGCTTCCAGCAGCTGGTACTCGTCGATCATGAAGTCTTTGCGCAGCAGCGGAATTTTGTTGATGATGGCCGCCTTTTGCAGGTCGAGCAGCGAGCCGCCGAAGAACTCGCCGTCGGTGAGCACCGAAATGCCCGAGGCGCCGTTATCGGCATAGGCCGCCGTCACTTCCTCCACCGAGGCGCTGCCGTTGATAATGCCCTTGGAAGGCGACTTCCGCTTGAATTCGGCGATGATGCCGGTCTTGCTTTCGTCCAGCAGCGACTGCCGGAGCGAGTAGGTGGGGCTTTTAAAGAAGGCACCCTTCTCCAGTTCGGCGGCGGGCACTTCGGCCTTCCGCTTCGCCACCTCTACCCTTTTCTGCGCAATGATCTTATCAAGAATGTTCATATCGTAAATAACTTTTGAACCCAGGAACCCAGGAACTCAGGAACTGGTTTTTACTGCAAAGAAATCAGTTTTTGCAAACACTGGTATGCTTTTCCGCTTTCGAGGCTCTCCACGGCGGCCTGGTAGGCGTCGTTGTACGAGCCGTAGTTGCCCGTGCAGTTGAGGGCCATGGCCGCGTTGGCCAGCACCACGGCATTCTGGGCCCAGGTGCCTTCGCCCTTGATGATCTTCTGGAAGATCTTCGCCGCTTCCTCCACGGTATTGCCCCCGTAGATGTCGGTGGCGGCTACCAGGCGGTGGCCCAACTCCTCGGGGGTGGCGATCCGCTCGCCCCGGTTGGTAATGACCTTGGTGTCGCCGGTCAGCGAAATTTCGTCGTAGCCGTCCAGGCTGTGGATAACGGTAAAGGGCTTGCCCGTCTGCTGCAGCAGGTAGTTGTAGATGCGGGCCATTTCGAGGTTGTACACCCCTACCAGCTGGTAGGCCGGCGCGGCGGGGTTGACCATGGGGCCGAGCATGTTAAAGAACGTGCGCAGGCCGAAGTTTTTGCGGATGGCGCCCACGGTCTTCAGGGCGGGGTGAAAGAGCGGGGCGTGCAAAAAGCAGATGTTGGCTTCTTCCACTTCCTTTTTCAGGCGGTCGCTGTCGTTCTTGAAGGTGTAGCCCAGCTGCTCCATGACGTTGGAAGCGCCGCTGACCGAAGTGGCGCCGTAGTTGCCGTGCTTGGCCACCTTCTGGCCGGCGCCGGCCACGATAAAGCAGGCCAGCGTGGAAATATTGAACGTGTTCTTGCCGTCGCCGCCGGTACCCACGATATCCATGACGGGGTGGCCGTTGAGGTTGACCGGTACGCACAGTTCCAGCAGGCCGTCGCGGAAACCCTGGAGTTCTTCGATGGTGATGCTGCGCATCAGGAACACGGTCATGAAGGCGGCGATCTCGGTATCGTTATAAGCGCCGCGGGCCATGTTAATGATGATGTCTTTTGCCTGGGCCTGCGAAAGCGTTTTGTATTCGAATAAAAATGAAAGGATCTTTTTCATTTTCCTCTTTGTTCGTTTTTAGGATGGTTTGTTTTCTATAATGACGGTCCCGTTCTGCACACGGCTATTTGCCCAACCAGTTCCTTAAAATGACTTCGCCGTTCGGGGTCAGCACGCTTTCGGGGTGAAACTGCACGCCCTGCACGTCGTAGGTCTTGTGCTGCAGCGCCATGATGAAGCCGTTCACGTCCCGGGCGGTGATTTCCAGGCTGTCGGGGAAGTTCTCGTCGGACACTACCCAGCTGTGGTAGCGGCCCACTTCAAACTGCTCGGGCAGGCCGGCAAACAGGTCCTGGTGCGGCTGGCCGTCACCGGAAGCCTGCTCCTTATGGATCAGGTGAATGGGAGTGGCCACGCCATGGTACACGCTGGTAAGGTTCACCAGCTTGCCGCCGAACACCTCGCCGATGGCCTGGTGGCCGAGGCACACGCCCAGGATGGACTTGGTGGGGGCAAACCGCTCGATCAGGGGCAGCAGCAGGCCGGCCTCGCTGGGAACGCCCGGGCCGGGCGACAGGATGATCTTTTCGTATTCCTCCACCTGGTCCAGGGGGATCTGGTCGTTGCGGTACACATCCACCTTTTCGCCCAGGATCTTTTCCACCAGGTGCACCAGGTTGTAGGTAAACGAATCGTAATTGTCGAAAACTAATATTTTAGGCATGACGGGTTCAAATTTTTTCATTTGTAGTTGATGGTTCCATATGCCGGGCTATGCCCTCACATTTTACATTCTACATTTTATATTCTACATTTTACATTTCCTAGCCGATGGTTTCCGCCATTTTGATGGCGCTTTTCAGGGCATTGAGCTTGTTGTCCACTTCCTTCAGCTCGCTTTCGGGCTTGCTGGCGGCCACCACGCCGGCGCCGGCCTGGTAGAACAGGGTGTTGTTCTTGCTCAGGAAGGTGCGGATCATGATGGCATGGTTGCAGGAGCCGTTGAAGCCCACGATGCCGATGGCGCCGCTGTAGTAGCCCCGCTGGGTGGGTTCGTGCTCGTTGATCAGCTGCATGGCCCGGTACTTGGGCGCCCCGCTCAGCGTGCCTGCCGGGAAGGTGCGCATCAGCAGCTCGAAGGGGTTGGTATTGGGGGGCACATCGCCCACCACCTCGCTCACCAGGTGGATCACGTGCGAGTAGTAATGCACCTTGCGGTACTGGCTCACCTGCACGTTGGAGCAAACGGTGCTGAGGTCGTTGCGGGCCAGGTCCACCAGCATCACGTGCTCGGCGTTTTCTTTCGGGTCCTTCAGCAGGTCTTCGGCCAGTTGCTGGTCGGTGGCGTCGTCGCCGGTGCGCTTGAAGGTGCCGGCGATGGGGTGCACGATGGCCTTGCCGCCTTTGAGGATCAGCTGTGCTTCGGGCGAAGAGCCGATCAGCTTATAGTCGCCGTAATCGAAGAAGAACAGGTAGGGTGAAGGGTTGATGTTGCGGAGGGCCCGGTACACGTTGAACTCGTCGCCAACGAAGGGCTGCTGGAACCGGCGGCTGAGCACGATCTGGAACACGTCGCCGCGGAAGCAGTTGCTAATGCCTTTTTTCACCATTTCCACGTAGTCGGCATCGGTCATGTTCGACACTTCCTCCTCTGCGGTGCGGAAGGGGTAAACCGGCACGTCCTTGCTGCGGATGATGCCTTCCACCACGTCCAGCTCGCTTTCCAGGCCGTCGATCTTGTTCTCGCAGAGGATCAGCTCGTCCTTGAAGTGGTTGATGGCGATCACGTACTGGTACAGGCGGTAGCGGGCCAGGGGAATATTGTTCTGGGCGTCGCCGGTGCGTTTCAGCTGGATGGACTCGAACAGCTCGATGGCATCGAAGGTAAAGTAGCCGTACAGGTTCTGGGCGAAGATGGCCGCCTTGGGGTCGGTGGCTTCGGCCTCGAAGCGCTGCATGAAGTTCCACAGCACGTCGGGCAGCTTTTCGACGCCTTTCAGGGGCGCCTTCTGGGGGTTCTGGTTGGGCAGCTTAAACTCCACGGTCTGGGTGTTCATCACCTCGATGCCGGCAATGGCGTTGATGCAGATGAACGAATAGCTGTTTTCGGCGGCGTGGTTGTCGGTGCTTTCCAGCAGGATGGTGTCGCGGAAGCGGTCGCGCAGGCGCAGGTAGATGCCTACGGGGGTGTACACGTCGGCCAGCATTTTCTTTACCTCGGTGCGGATACGGATCTTTTTGGCCTCCGCTTTACTTTGGATGTTTTCCGTCATTTGGGTGTCCATGTTTCTTAATTTTTTCTGTTACTGCCTGCGCCCTGCAAAGACAGACCGGGACTGATAAAAAAAATAGCCCCGACACTGTCGGGGCCTGAATATGCTGAACAAGATATAGCAATGACATTACAGAACCCCGAAAGAGCTTGTATGCCACCACCAATATTTGTTGTTTGCCTGAATCATTGGGTGCAAAGATGCAGGGAAAAGAGAAAAGAACAAAAAAAATGTACAATATAAACTGTAAAAGGGGTGGAAACCGCAGCAAGGCGACCCGCCCCCCATGCGGTCTGAGCCGGAACAGCTCCAAAACTTGTAAACTCGTAAACTTTTTTTTAAATTAGAGTATGCTTATCCAACACAAAAAAACAGGCTCAAGAGGGATGTTCTTTGTCGAGGAAGATGGGGAAATTGAAGCGGAAATGATCTATTTCATGCCAGCGGCCAATGAAATGATCATCGAGCGCACCGTGATCGACGCCGACCTCCGCGGCCAGGACATCGGTTACGCCCTCGTGCATAAAGCGGTGGACTATGCACGCACCCATGGCATCGTGATCCGCCCGGTCGACCCCTTCGCCAAATCGGTGTTCGACAAGAAGCCCGACTTCCGGGATGTGGTCGTATAAGCGGCGGCCCCTGTATGCAGCCTACCGGTTTGTTAAAAACTGCCCGGCACGGCAATATGGAATGATGTTCGATGAAAAGCATCCTTACTATTGTTCACCAACAGCCCCTAAACAGTTTCCTTATGAAAAAGGCCCTGCTGCTTGCTTTTTCCTTATTTCTGCTGCTGCCCGTCTTTGCGGCCCTGAACCCGGATGCCATCGTAGGCATCTGGAAAAACGGTACCGGGAAAGGACATATCCAGATCTACAAGCAAAACAGCCGGTACTTCGGCAAGATCATCTGGCTGAAAGAGTCGAGTGACGGGAACGGCAACCTGAAAACGGACCGGAAAAACTCCGACCCCGGCCAGCGCCAGAAACCCCTGCTCGGGCTGGTGATGCTGCGCGACTTTGCATACGAAGACGGCGAATGGACCGGCGGCCGCATCTACAACCCCTCCGACGGAAAATCCTACAAAGCCTACATGAAGATGGAAAACCCCAACACCCTGGTCGTCCACGGCTACATCGGCTTTTCCTTCATCGGCAAATCCGACACGTGGACGCGAGTGAAGTAAATTGTGGGTATTGGTTAATTGGGGACGGAAACATTCTTACAGCAATTAAAGAGCACATAAAATAAAAAAGGACGGCGAAAGTTTACGCCGTCCTTTTTATTTATTTCCAAGGGGCACTCACGCCCCCAATGAACCAATGAACCAATGAACCAATGAACCAATGAACCAATTCCCCCTCTACAATACTCCCTTGGTGGAGGGCAACTGGTTACTGGAGGCATCCCGCTTGACGGCCATTTTGATGGCTTTGGCGAAGGCTTTGAAGATGGCTTCAATTTTATGGTGTTCGTTCTCGCCGCGGCATTCGATATTGAGGTTGCAGCGGGCGCCGTCGGAAAAGGATTTGAAGAAATGAAAGAACATCTCGGTGGGCATGTCGCCGATCTTTTCGCGGCTGAAGCGGGCATTCCATACCAGCCAGTTGCGGCCGCCGAAATCGATCAGCACCTTGGCCTCGGCCTCGTCCATGGGAAGGGCGAAACCATAGCGTTCGATGCCCCGCTTGTTGCCCAGGGCCTGGGCAAAAGCCTCGCCCAGCGTGATGCCGGTATCCTCGATGGTGTGGTGCTCGTCGATATGCAGGTCGCCCCGGGCGTCCACCGCCAGGTCGATCATGCCGTGACGGGCGATCTGGTCGAGCATATGGTCGAAAAAGCCCAGGCCGGTTTTGATGTTGCCCTTGCCTTTGCCGTCCAGGTTCAGCTCCACGGTGATCTGGGTTTCGCTGGTGGCCCGGGTATGGACCACGATCCTTTCGCCCAGCTTCAGGTATTCGTAAATATCCTTCCAGTTGGCGGTTTCCACGGCCACCACTTCTTTCAGGGAGTCGGCAGCATCCTTGATCTCCGCGGCGCCCAGCTCGGGGTGGTTATTTAGCCAGATGGCCTTGCAGCCCAGGTTTTTCGCCAGTTGTACGTCGGTGATGCGGTCGCCGATGACGAAGGAGCCCGGGATGTCGTACTGGTCGTTGTTGAGGTACTGCAGCAGCATGCCGGTACCCGGCTTGCGGGTAGGCTGGTTGTCCTCCACGCGGGTGCGGTCGATGTGCACGTTGGTAAAATGCACGCCTTCGTTTTCAAAGGAGGTGATGATGTGCTTATGGATGGGCAAAAAATCTTTTTCGGGAAAGGTGTTGGTGCCCAGGCCGTCCTGGTTGCTCACCATCACCAGTTCGTAGTCCAGCTCCTCGGCGATCTTCCTCATGTAGGTAAAGGCATAAGGATAAAACTCCAGTTTTTCCCAGGAGTCGATCTGGTAGGTCGGCGGATGCTCCTTGATGAGGGTGCCGTCGCGGTCGATAAAGAGTACTTTCTTTGCCATTGTTTTATTTTAGGAAGGTCCGAAAGTCGGGAAAAAGTCCGAAAATCCTTTCCCTCCCTCCTTCTTTATTGCTTATTGCCCCTTGCCTGTTGCCTATTTCACCTTCGCCCGTATGGCTTTTACCTCGGCCGGGGTGACCCCGCTGGCCTTGTTGCCGAAGGAGTTGCGCACGTAGGTCAGCACGTCGGCGATCTGCTGGTCGGTCAGGTGCGGCATGGCCGGCATGGTGTTGTGGTAGCGTTCGCCATCGATCTCCACCGTGCCGCTGGAGCCTTTCACGATCTGGCGGATCAGCACCGCCTTCGGTCCCAGCACCCAGGAAGTTTGTACCAGGGGCGGGTTCAGGTTGGGTACGCCGCCGCCATCGGCCTGGTGGCAGGCCAGGCAGGCCGATGCATACACCGCCTTTCCCCGCGCCACGGATGCCTGCACCGATGCGCTCGCCGCCGCCGCAGGCTTTTTCGCCCCTGCAGCCGGTGCTTTCTTTGCTTGCGCCTTCACCATCACCGGGGTTATTGCCATCAGGGCACAAATGATTAAAAGTCGCATAGTAGTAATATGATTTACTGAATATTTTTTGTGTTTGTCTATTGCTTATTGCTCACGGATCCGTCACCAAAGGCGATCCGGTAAATGGTGCCTTTGTTGTCGTCGGAAACGTAGAGGGCGCCGTCGGGACCCTGGGCCAGGCCGCAGGGACGGTGTTCGGCCTGGCGGGTGGAGGTGATGTTCGTGCGGCCGGCAAAGCCGTCGGCAAACACCTCCCATTTTCCGCTGGGTTTCCCATCCTTAAACGGTACAAAGGCCACGAAAAATCCCTGCTGCTCCAGGGGCGCCCGGTTCCACGAGCCGTGGAAGGCGATGAAGGCACCGTTGCGGTACTTCTCGGGAAACAGGGTGCCGGTATAAAACAGCAGGCCATTGGGCGCCAGGTGGGCCGGGAAGGCCACCACCGGAGCGCTGACGCCATCGCAGCGGCCCTGCTTTTTGGCGTCGCCTCCGTATTCGGGGGCCAGCAGCTTTTTGTCCTGGTAGGGGTCGAAATAACAATAGGGCCAGCCGAAGTCGGAGCCCTTCTTCACTTCCAGCATTTCTTCCGCCGGCAGGTTGGCGCTCATGCTGTCGTTGTACAGTTCGGGGAACATGTTGAGCTGGTCGCGGCCGTGCTGCAGCGCAAACAGGCTGTTGGAAGTATGGTTCCAGTCGAGGCCCACCACGTTGCGGATGCCGGTGCCGTAGCGCACGCCCTGGGCGTAGGACTGGTCCTTGCCATCGGCCCGGAACTGCCAGATGCCGCCAGCGTATTCTAAAATAGGACAGGGATCCTGGCCGGGCGAGCCCGGGGCCCGGTCCTGCACCTGGCAGGAGTTGGAGGGCGCGCCGATGTTCACGTAGAGGTTGCCCCCATTGTCGAGGGCAATGGATTTAGAGTTGTGCTGTCCCCGGTCCACCAGGTCCTTGACCACGGTTTCAGGAGCGTTGGGAGCGATCACTTCGCCTTTATCGTTCAGCTTGTAGCGGAAGACCGAGGTGTTGGAGGAAGCGTAGAGGTAGCCGTCCTTCAGGGCGATGCCCGTACCCCCGTAATTGCCAAATCCGGTAATGTCGTCGGCCTTGCCGTCGCCGTTGGTATCCCGCAGGCGCAGGATGCCTTTGCCGTCCTTGACGTTGTTCAGTTTTACATACACATCACCCTTGCCGGTAATCGCCAGGTGGCGTGCCCGCCCCTGCCCGTCGGCAAAAACGGTGGCCTGAAAGCCGTTGGGCAGCTTCAGCCCGGCATTGTCAGTGGAAGCGGCCGTCGCTACGCGGGTGCTGTCGCCGGCACAGGCGGTCAGGGCCAGCGCACTTACGCAAAGAATTCCAAAGGAAAGACGTAATACAGTTGCTTTCATGTTGAAGGCTTTTTATAGTTCCAGAGTTCACAAGTTCTGTAGTTGAAAACCTGTTACGTTAAACGTAGATGGTCCAGGAAGATTTAAGGTTGTACCTGAGCAACAAAAGTCAGCCCAGATTTACGGTTTTTCTTCTTTTTACAGAGAATAAAACACTAAAATCAAGGGAACTACGTAACACGCTCCCTAAATGCTTTCCCGCAACAACAGAACTCGTGAACTGTCCTATGAACTTAAAACTTCTTCATCGCTTCGATCAGCTCGCTGTTTTCGGGCGCCGTGCCGACGGTGATGCGGAGGCAGCCTTCGCAGAGGATGACGTTGGTGCGGTTGCGGACAATGATGCCGGCGCCTTTCAGGTAGTTGTACACCCCGGTGGCATCCGGAACGCGGATCAGCAGGAAGTTGGCGTCGGAGGGATACACTTCCTGCACGTAGGATACCTGTCCCAGCTCCTGTGCCAGCCGTTCGCGTTCTTTGACGATCTCCACGATCATGGCGTTCACGTCGTCGAGGTTTTCCAGTGCCTTCATGGCCAGCTCCTGGGTCGCCTGGTTGATGTTGTAGGGCGGCTTGATCTTGTTGAGGATGCCGATAATTTCGGGGGAGGCGATGGTCATGCCCAGGCGCAGGGCGGCCAGGCCCCAGGCTTTGGAAAAGGTTTGCATCACCACCAGGTTGGGGTAGTCGGCCAGGTCGGAAGTAAAGGAGCGCTGGCGGCTGAAGTTGATGTAGGCTTCATCGACCACTACCAGCCCGTCGAAGTTGTTCAGCACCATTTCCACGTCCTCGCGGTCGAGGCTGTTGGCGGTGGGGTTGTTGGGCGAGCACAGGAAGATCAGCTTGGTGTTTTCGTCCACTGCCTTTTCCAGGGCTTCCAGGTCGAGCTGGAAGGAAGGCGTCAGGGGCACGGACTTCAGGGGCACGTTGTTGATGTTGGCGTACACCTCGTACATACCGTAGGTGGGCGGACAAATGATGACGTTGTCCCTGGTGGGCTCGCAGAAGGCGCGGATCAGCAGGTCGATGCACTCGTCGCTGCCGTTGCCCAGCAGGATGTTTTCGGCCTGCACGGATTTGATCTGGGCGATCTTCTTTTTCAGCTCCCATTGCAGGGGGTCGGGGTAGCGGTTGTACCAGCGGTTCAGGGGCGAGCCCAGGCTGTTTTCGTTGGCATCCAGGAAGACGCGGGCTTCGCCTTTGAACTCATCGCGGGCGGAGGAGTAAGGCGTTAGTTTCCGGATGTTGTCCCGTACCAGGTCGTTTATGTTGAAAGACATGAGTTTTTGAATTACAAGGGTTTATGAAAAAGCCCGGGTGGCCGGGCTTTCAATTTATTTCTTTTCAGCTCCGGCGGCCGTTCGGACCTTCACGGCGTTGGCATGGGCCTGCAGGCCTTCGGCCTCGGCCATTTCCACGACGGTCTGGCCAATGTTGCGGAGGCCTTCGCGGGTGAGCTTTTGGAAGGTGATCTTTTTCAGAAAGCTGTCCACGCTCACGCCGCTGTAGGCGCGGGCAAAGGCGTTGGTCGGCAGGGTATGGTTGGTGCCGGAGGCGTAGTCGCCTACGCTTTCGGGCGAGTAATTGCCGATAAAGACCGAGCCGGCATTGATCACCTGTTCGGCCAGGCGGTCCGCCTCTTCGCAGCACAGGATCAGGTGCTCGGCGGCGTAGTCGTTCACCACCGTCATGGCCTGATGAATGTTGGCCACCACCAGCGCCTTGCTGTTTTTAAGGGCTTTACGGGCCATGTCCTGGCGCGGCAGTTCGGCCAGTTGCCTTTCCACTTCTTCCAGGGTTTGGTGCACCAGGGTTTCCGAGGTGCTCACCAGCAGCACCTGGCTGTCGGCGCCGTGCTCGGCCTGCGACAGCAGGTCGGCGGCAATAAAGGCAGGGTTGGCCGTTTCATCCGCCAGCACGCAAACCTCGCTGGGACCGGCCGGCATGTCGATGGCCACGCCCTGCATCTGTACCAGTTGCTTGGCAGCCGTTACGTACTGGTTGCCCGGGCCGAAGATCTTGTACACGGCGGGAATGGTTTCGGTACCGTAGGCCAGGGCGGCAATGGCTTGTGCCCCTCCTACCCGGTAAATGCGGGTAATGCCGCAGAGCGCGGCCGAATACAGTACGGCCGGGTGCACCTTGCCACTTTTGTCGCAGGGCGTGCACAGGATCACCTCCTGGCAGCGCGCCAGCCGGGCGGGCACCGCCAGCATCAGCACGGTGGAGAACAGCGGGGCCGTGCCACCAGGAATGTACAGGCCGACCTTTTCAATGCCCACGCCCTTGCGCCAGCATTCGATGCCCGGCATGGTTTCGATTTTTTCGGGCTGCGACAGCTGGGTAGCATGAAACTTTTCGATATTGGCCTTTGCCTGCTGGATGGCGACCTTCAGTTCGGGCGTCAGGGCCTCACCGGCTTTGGCGATCTCCGAAGAGCTGACCTGCAGGCCGTGGAGTTCCACGCCGTCGAACTCCTGGGCAAAACTGTACAGGGCGTCATCGCCTTTCAGGCGTACTTCTTTCAGGATATGCTGCACGGACTGCAATACGGCCGAGTTGTCGGAATAAGGCCGCTGCAACAAGGCATGGTACTCGTGCCGGAACGGATCTTTTATGATATGCATGGTACAGTAAAGTCTTTTTGATTTCGGATGTCGTCTCGCCTGGGGGAGACGACATCCGAAATTTTATCAGATGATCATTTTCTCGATGGGAACCACCAGGATGCCCTGGGCGCCGGCGGCTTTCAGCTGCTCGATCTTTTCCCAGAACTCGTCTTCGGCCAGCACGCTGTGCACCGAGCTCCAGCCGCCTTCGGCCAGGGGCAGCACGGTCGGGCTTCTCATGCCCGGCAGCAGCTTCAGGATGGCGTCCAGCGCGTCGTTGGGCGCATTCAGCAGGATGTACTTGTTGCGCTTGGCCTTCCGCACCGAGCGGATGCGGAACAGCAACTGGTCGAGGATCTGCTGCTGCTCTTCGGCCAGGCCCTTGGTCTTGATCATCACCGCCTCGCTGCGCAGGATCACCTCTTCTTCGCGCAGGCCGTTCATGAACAGGGTGGAACCGCTGCTTACCAGGTCGCACACCACGTCGGCCAGGCCGATGCCGGGGGCCAGCTCCACCGAACCGCTGATCTCGTGGATCTCGGCCTGGATGCGGTTCTTGTCCAGAAACTGCTGTACCAGGAAGGGGTAAGAGGTAGCGATCTTCTTGCCCTGCAGGAAGGAAGCGTCACCGTACTCGTCGGTCTTCTTCACCGCGATGGACAGGCGGCATTTGCCAAAGCCCAGCTTCTCGGCGATGTCCACGGACTTGTTCTTTTCCAACAAAACGTTCTCGCCCACTACGCCGATATGCGCCACGCCGTCCTCTACGTACTGGGGGATATCGTCGTCACGGAGGAAGTAGGCTTCCAGGGGAAAGTTGTCGGCAACGCTTTTTAACTGGTTGTACCCGTTCTTCAGGCCGATGCCGCAGTCGTTGAGCAATTTCACCGAATCGTCGTGCAGCCTGCCGGATTTTTGAATGGCAATTTTGAGGTTCATGTTGAATTAAATTAAAAAAGGCTTACCCTTCGGTAAGCCCAGCTTATTTGAATGCACACACACCAATAGCTTACCCCTGCGAAAGAGTGCGACCATGATGATGTTTATGTGCAAAAGGTTTCATAATTGTGGCGCAAAAATAAGGCATCAACCGGATTGACCAAATTTTTATTCCGCCCTGTAAAACAGAGCGGTAAGGGGGCCGGGAAACTTCCGGCATTAAATTTATATTATTCCTCATAAATCCTTTCCTGCGGCGCGAAGAACCCGGACCATCCTGTCCAAGAAAAGCTCCCTTCTTACCCGGGTGAAAAATAGCCGGCCCCAACAACCTCACCGCAAAACAGGTTTTTATGAGCAAAGCGCTATGGACCCTGCTGGCAGCCCTTTTCATGCCCGCATTGCTGTGGGCGCAGGTACGTACGATCTTCGGCCGCGTCACCGGGCCGGGGGGCAATGGTCTCCCCCAGGTTTCCGTCATGATCAAAGGCACCTCCACCGGTACCGTCACCGACGGGCAGGGCCGGTATTCCCTAAAAGTGCGGGCGGGCGCCTCCACCCTGGTGTTCTCGGCCGTGGGCATGGCCACCCAGGAACATACCCTGGCTGCCGGCAGCACCCAGCTGAACGTATCGCTGGACATCGCCAGCCGCTCGCTCGACGAAGTGGTGACGGTGGCCTACGGCAGCCAGCAGCGGCGGGCCGTCACCGGCGCCTTGTCGCTGGTCACGGGTGAAACCCTCAAACGCCAGCAGGTAGTGTCGGTCACCCAGGCCCTGCAGGGCACGGCACCGGGGGTGGTGGTCATCAACCCCTCAGGACAGCCCGGCGTCAACCCCATCATCCGCATCCGCGGCATCGCCTCGGTCAACGCCACCTCCGAACCGCTGATCGTGCTGGACGGCGTTCCCTTCAACGGCGACCTGAACATGCTCGGCCCCGCCGACGTGGAAAGCATCAGCATCCTCAAGGACGCTACGGCCACCGCCCTCTACGGCTCGCGGGCCGCCAACGGCGTCATCGTCATCTCTACCAAAAACGGGCGCCGCCAGCAGCAGCCCCTCATTACCCTGGCCGCTACTTTCGGCCTCAGCTCGCGGGCCCTGCCCGAGTACGCCTTCCTCTCCTCCCGCGAACATTACGAGCTGGGCTGGGAAGCCCTCAAAAACCTGCATGCCGGCGCCCCCGACGCCGCCCGCCTGGCCACCGACGGGCTGGTAACGGCCTTCCGCTACAACCCCTTTTCGCTCCAAAAGCCCGTGGACACCAACGGCCGGCTGCGCCCGGAAGCCCCACTGCTGTGGCATACCGACTGGACGGAGGTGCTGACCCGCAAAAATGCCCTGCGCACCGATGCGAACCTGACCCTGTCCGGCGGCTCGGAAAAATCCCGCTATTTCTTTTCCGGCGGCTACCTGAAACAGGAGGGCTATATCCGCAGCTCGGAATTTGAGCGGGTCACCGCCCGGATGAACTACAGCGCCGACCTGAAAGACTGGCTGCTGGTGGGCGCCCGCACCGCCGTGACCAGCTCGCGCCAGGATTATCCCATCCAGGAAAGCGGCGACTACAACAACGTGGTGCAGTACATCCGCACCATGTCGTCGCTTTATCCCGTTTACCAGCGGGGCGAGCAGGGCGAGCTGCTGCGGGACAACAACGGCCAGCCCCTGTGGGACTTCGGCAAGCCCATCCCCGGCCGCACCGTCAATGCCGACCGCAACACCCTGCAACCCTCCAACCTGGCGGCGACCACCGAGGTCAACGAAGAATCGCGGCAACGCCTGTACCACAACCTCAACGTCTTCGGGGAGCTGCGGTTCCGCCCCGGGCTGCGCTTCCGCTCCACCTTCGGCATCGACCGCTACCTGTATTACAGCCTGAGCTACCAGAACCCCGAGTTCGGCGACGGCGAAGAGGTGCGCGGCCGGCTGGAGCGCCGCCAGGAGACCCACACCTCCTGGACCTGGACCAATACGTTGCAGTGGACACGGGAATGGGGCGACCACCAGGCCGATGCCCTGGGCGGCACCGAGGCTTACCGGTCCGACTACCAGGCGATGACGGGTGTCAAAACCGGCTTTCCCTTTACCGGCCTGCGGGAGCTGAGCGCGGGGGCCGCCATCGAAAGCCTGACCGGCTCTTCCGATGCCAGTGTTCTCAACAGCTATTTCACCCGCCTGAAGTACACGCTGAAAAAGCGGTATTCGCTGGAGGCCAGCCTGCGTACCGACGGCTCCTCGCGCTTCCCGTCGGGCAAGCGCTGGGGCCTCTTCCCCTCCCTGGGCCTGTCGTGGCTGCTGTCCGACGAACCCTGGCTGCACAACCACCCGGCGGTGGATTTTCTAAAATTCCGGGCTTCCTACGGCCAGTTGGGCAACGAAGGGCTGGAAAGCCGGTTTCCCTACCGCACCACCTTTTCCACCAACGGCTTCGCGGAAGGCGTCAATCCCGGCACCTACCTGACCCAGCTGGGCAACCCCGACCTGCGCTGGGAAAAGCAGGGCAACCTGGACCTGGGGGCCGACTTCGCCTTTTTGCAAAACCGGCTGTGGGGAAGCGTGGATTATTTCCGAAAAACGTCCATCGACCTGCTGTTCCAGCTGCCGCTGGTGTATTCGGGCGGCATCCCTTCGATCAATGCCAATATCGGGCGCATCCGCAACTGCGGGCTGGAGTTCTCGCTGACCGGCCAGGCTATCAAGCAAAAGAACTGGAACTGGGAGCTGTCGCTGAACGCCACCACGCTCCGCAACAAGATCACCAAGCTGACCGACCGCGATACGCTGGCGCCTTCCGGCGCCTACCGTTTCGTGGTGGGCCGGTCGCGGTACGAGTTCTACCTGCCCGAGTGGGCGGGCGTAGACCCTGCCGACGGTTCGCCCCTCTGGTACCGCGACGAGGTGAATGCGGCGGGCGCCCCCACCGGCAAGAAAGTGACCGTCAAAAATTACGATAAGGCCAGCCGGCACTGGGTCGGCAGCGGTATCCCGAAAGTCACCGGCGGCTTTTCCCAAAAACTCAGCTTCCGGCAGTGGGACCTGAGCCTGCTGTTCAACTTCTCCTGGGGCAGTAAGTATTACGACGCCAGCTATGTGCGGCTGATGCACGGCTTTAATTCAGGTTATGGCGACCAGCAGCACCGCGACATCCTGCAGCGCTGGCAAAAGGCCGGCGACCGCACCAACGTGCCGCGGCTGGACGAGAACAACAGCGATGCCAGCCAGCTGTCCACCCGCTTCCTCTTCGACGGTGCCTACCTGCGCCTGCGCAACCTGACCCTGGGCTACACGGTCAAACCGGGACCGCGGGCCGCCAAGGTGGTGCGCTCGGCCCGGCTGTTCGTGCAGGCCGACAACTACGCTACCTGGAGCCGCCTGAAACGGGGCGCCGACCCCGAAGCCAACATTACCGGCACCTCCTCCCTGACCTCCAGCGTCTTCAAAACCGCCTCTGCGGGAATCGATATTTCCTTTTAACGCTTGCGCCTAAAAACATACTTGCCATGTTGAAAGCCTGTACATCCGCAGCCGCCCTGCCCGTCCTGTTTCTGCTTTTGCTATTATCAGCAGTTGCGTGTAAAAAATCGTTTTTGGACGGGCCGGTGCCCACCTCTTCGGTGCCGGAGGAAGAGGTGTTCAAGACACCCGCCGGGGTGCGGTCCTATTTCCACGGCATTTACCGCAGCCTGCGCAGCCGCTGGGTAAACCTCGACCGGACGGCCGGCAACGCCACGGACACCTGGGGCTATGCGGCCGTACACCTGGCCCGGGTGAACAAGGGTACCGACGTCATCAACACGGGCGGCTGGTACCAGTTCGACTACCGCCAGGAAAACCGGCAGCCGATGTACCGGCGGGTCACCTTTACCTGGGGCTTTTTTTACGAGCACATCAACCAGCTCAATGTGCTGATCAGCGGGGTGGAGAAAAGCACGTTTGCCGACAGCGACAAGCAGCGGTTCCTGGCCGAGGCCCGGGCGCTGCGGGGCTGGCTGTATTTTGAGCTGGTGCGCGAATTCCAGCACGGCTGGGCCAGGGATTCGCTGGCACCGGGCGTCCCCCTCTACCGCCAGCCGTCCAGCCTGGCCAACAAGGGCGCTCCCAGGGGCACGCTACAGCAGGTGTACGCATTTATTCATGCGGACCTGGATTTCGCCCTGGCGCACCTGCCCATGGACCGCGGCCTGAAAAGCCAGGTGAACCTGCGCGTGGCCCGGGGCCTGGCGGCCCGCATCTACCTGGAGCAGGGCCGCTGGGAAGAGGCCCTGGAAGCCGCCCGCCAGGCGCGGGAGGGCTGCGCCCTGGATGCCGCCCAGTACCGCAACCATTTCAAAGAGATGGAAGCCTCCCCCGAGGTGATCTGGGGCTTTGCCCAAACCCAGGGCGGCGGCAGCCAGACCCTGGAATTCGGCACCCCCAGCTCGTTTTTCGACCAGACGGGCAGCGGTTACGGCAACTTTTACGTGAGCGCCGCGCTGGTATCGGCCTTTTCGGTTACAGATGTACGTAATACCTTCTTTATAGCGGGCAATGACCCCGGCGGCCCCGACCGCTATGCCACCAATAAATTCGGCAAGCCTTCGACGCAAAAAGTGCAACTGGTGACGGGCGAGGAAGTGTTTAAAAAGACCATCGACTTCGACGAATCGCTGGTGCTGCTGCGGGCTGCCGAAATGTACTTGGTGGAGGCGGAAGCCCTGGCCCGCCTGGGCCGCCCCGAGGCCGGCGAGGTATTGTACACGCTGCAGGTCAACCGCGACCCGCAAAAATCAGCTTCGGAAGCTTCGGGCGCAGAACTGGTAAAAGAGATCCTGCTGGAGCGGCGGAAGGAACTGTACGGCGAGGGGGGCATCGAATGGCTGGACGCCAAGCGCCTGCAACTGCCGCTGGAGCGTTCGGCCAACCACCCCGCCGCCTACCGCATGGTCCTCCCGCCCAACGATCCCCGGCTGGTCCTGAAGATCCCCCAGAAAGAACTGGATACAAACGACTTCATGGACGAGCGTGACCAAAATCCTTAGGGTACGTGCCGGCGCCGCTTATGGGACGAGAAGCTTCATTTGCTATCCAGGGCAGGGGGATTTGTGGCATTGGCCACCTTCCAGCCGGTGGCATACATCCAGTCCGTCATGCGTTTGAGCTTGGGGTAATCGATGCGGTCCGCTTCGTCTTTAGGTGTATGATAATCGGCGTGCAGCAGGGAGGTGAAAAACAGGGCCGGGATGCCCGCCCGGGCATAGGAAAGGTGATCGCTCCGAAAATACCAGCGCTCCAAATGATCTTTATGATCCCAGGAAGTATCTATTTTGAAGCGGGCGGTTTGCCGGTTGGCCTCGAAAGCGGCTTCCGCCAGTTGTTTGGAGTTCCGGTGGGGCGGCGTCACGCCCAGCAAGGCTGCCGAATCAGGATGATTGCGCCCGATCATATCGCCATTGATCACCGCCACGATGCTTTCCTTTGGCACCACCGGGTGCTGCACCATCCAGCGCGAACCCAGCAGGCCCCGTTCCTCCGCCCCGTGCCAGGCAAACAACACGGGCCGCCGGGCAGGTTTTTGAACAAAGGCACGGCCGATGGCCAACAAGGCCACGCTAACGGAGGCGTTGTCATCGGCACCGTTCCAGATGGAATCCCCGGCAACAGGTATCCCTACCCCGTCATGGTCGATATGGCTGCTGTACAACAGGTATTCCTGTTGCAGGCGGGCGTCCGTACCCGGCGCTATCGCCACCACGTTCACCGAAGGATATTCAAAACGGGTTTCCCGCAATCGGGCCACAAAGGTGGCGCCGGGTCGCTGCAGGGCAGCGGCATAGTTTTCCGAAACCAGGATCACAGGCACCTCCGTGGCTCCTGCCCTTTGCCGGTCGCCGGGCAGACCATAATAACCTGTTTCAAAATCCAGCTCATGCTCCAGGGAAGCCAGGGCCGCCGATGCGGTGCTATCCGCCACCAGCACCACCGCCCGGGCGCCCTGTGCGCTCAATGCCTGCGCCTGCAGCCTTATGGCCTTGTATACATAGCGAAAACCCCAGAGGCTTACCCAGGAAGGAGTTGCAGGAACCGGCGGCAGTATCTTCATGGCCACAATGCCGCCCTTTATCCCGTCCTTCGACGTATCGGCCAGGGAAGAAAGCCACCGCACGGGACCGCTGATGTCGGCCTCCGCCGGTTCGGGTACCCAGGCATCTTCCCATAAACGCAGTCCCATGCCGTTGAGGAAAATTTCGCTGGTGGCCGCCAGCACGGTACGCTCCAGGGGAAAGTACTGGAAGTACGTGCCCATATCTCCCGCCGGTTTTAACCCTGCCTTTTGGGCCTGTTGCGCCAGCCAGGCGGCCGCCTTCAGCTCATCCGGGGTGCCGGCTCTTCTGCCCCGGAAAGAATCGCCGGCCAGTGAAAAGAGGTCGCGTTTCAGATCATGGATGCGAATAGAAGAAAGGCCCGGAGGAACCTGGGCCTGCACCCCCATACTATGCAACAGTAACAGAAGTAGGATAACCGTATTTATGACCGTTTTAAAAATAAAACTGCCCGATGAAAAATCCGGATGGATAAAATCCTGCTGCATGATCCTTTTCTTATTAAGGTAAAGAAAAACAAGCAAAAGGCTTTCGGCCTACGCCTACAATGGTTCGCCGGTACATTTTCTTAATTTTAAAGATGAAAGACAACTTTTCCACCCGGTCCGACCAATACGCGAAATACCGGCCGGGCTATCCGCCAGAACTTTTTGACTACCTGGACTCCCTGGTCCCGGGCAAAAAAACAGCCTGGGATTGCGGAACGGGAAACGGACAGGTTGCGTACGAACTGGCAAAATTGTTTGACCAGGTTTATGCAACGGATATCAGCGCCGCTCAAATGGAACAGGCCCCAACTGTCCCCAATATTTTTTATTCCGTTCAGCCTGCCGAACAGACCGACTTCCCGGAGGGGCTATTTGACCTGGTCGTGGTGGCACAGGCCATCCATTGGTTTGATTTTGAAAAATTTTATTCCGAAGTCCGGCGCACCTCGAAACCCGGTGCCCTGATCGCCGTAACCGGCTATGGCAGGATCAACGTGGCTCCTGAACTGGATGCGGTTATTGACGATTTTTACCACAATGTGATTGGCCCTTATTGGGACCAGGAAAGAAGGTATATCGAGGAGCATTATACCACCATCCCCTTTCCCTTTGAAGAAATCGAAGCGCCCCGCTTTGTCCTTAAGCGGCACTGGACCCTGGAACACCTGATCGGGTATTTGAACACCTGGTCGGCGGTAAAACATTTTATAGGGCAACAGGGCTACAACCCGGTGGACCGCCTCTCCCCTGTCCTGGAGCGGCATTGGGGCACCCAACCAATCCGGGAAGTGCAATTTCCCCTGTTGCTCCGCATAGGACGTATCCATACCGCATAAGAAGCTTCGGCCTATTTTTACTTAGGATGAAGTGTACTTACCCGGAATACAATTCCAGCCCACAAAAAGACCCCGCCGGGGCAGGGTCTTGACTTCTCAAAACAGCATGGAGAACCACTATTTGTTTTTCTTGAAACTGAAAGATCGGGAGATGTTGAAGCCGAAATAAATATCGCCGTCGCCCCACTCGCCCTGGGTCTTAGCCAGGTAGTAGGGACCGGTCATGCCCTGCGAGTTGGTAAACACCAGCTGGAACACGTGGCCGCCGGTTTCAAAGTCGAAGCCCAGCGAGAGCGAATTGTCCGGGTCAGTGCTGGGCAGCTGGCTGCCGGGCAGCAGGTTGTATTCGGCGTTGATGCTGATGCGGCGGGTGATCTTCATGCGCCCGCCGATGCCCAGGGAAAACACCTCGTTGTTGTCCTGGGGCGTGGGCACCAGGTTGAAATGCGTCCATGCCGGGGACAACTGCAGCGACAGGTTGCGGTTGAACTTACGGGCAATCAGCGCCTGGGTGGTATAAGCGGTACGATAACGGGCGTTGAGGTACGGCTTGTCCGGCATCTTCAGGGTGTAATGAGTCAGCAGTCCGTAGAGGCTGACCGTTATGGGCACCTTGCCGGCGGCCTGGCGCAGCACTTTCCATTTAAGGGAGCCGTCAAAAGTCTTGTCGAGCTGGCTCCTGCCGATGCCTACGGCCAGCCGGTCGGTGAGGCCGTAATCGAGGCCGAAGCGGATGGTGGCGTTATCCAGCCCGAAAAGCGCATAGCCGCCCTCGTTCAACTTGCCAAAGCGGTGCATGATCAGAAACTGGAGCCCCTTTTTCCCCGGGGCTTCCACGGTGGGTGTATTGATGATCTGCGTGGCTTTGAAGGTGCCCGTCGCCTGGTCGGCCCAGGGGCCGGCAGCCAGCGAGTCGTCGAGCATCTTCAGCAGCGACGTATCCTGGGAGCGGGCAGGCACAAACGAAAAAGCGAAAAGGAACAGGAAAAGAAAATACTTCTGCATAAGGGATCATTTTGAAGGTGTGCATCCTACCGATACGTGTACATCTATTTTCTGGGCGATCTTCTCCCGTACCAGGGAGGGTATTTTGATGTTGAAATCACCGGGCTCGAGCTGGAAGACCGACTTACCGGTAAGGCTGCCCCCTTTTACCTCGAGGGTGGCCGGTACGGTGATGTTGCGGGTAACCCCGTGGAAGGTGAGGGGCCCCGATACCTGCACGGGGTACGAGCCGTCCTTAGAAAAGTCCACCTCGCCGCTGTACGAGCCGGTAAAGGTGGCTTTGGGGTACTTGTCGCTCTCGGCATAGTTCTCGTTGAAATGGGTCTGCATCAGCTCCTTGCGGAACAAAAACCCTTTTACCAGCAGGCTGATGGCCAGGTTTTTCTTGCCGGGATCAATCACCGCATACACCTGCTTGTTCTCCGCCCGGATATCTTCCAGGGGTGTTTTGGAATAAAAGCCGATAAAGCCGTTCCGAGTCAGGCAGGACTGCGCCCTGCAAAGCTGCCCCGCTCCAATGATCATCAACAATAAAATGATTTTTTTCATAGCCAAAGTTTAAGGGTCAATGGTCAGTAGTCATTGACCAATTTCTTTTAATTGTCCTTCGTTCCCTGGGCGATCCAAGCCTGGATCTTACTGATGTCGCAATCGGACAGCTTGGGGGCGTTGCGGGGCATGGGCGTAAAGCCCGAAGCATGGGTGATGGCGCCCACCAGCCGGCCGTTGTCGGCCACCGTCTTCACATTGGCGTAGGTGTCCAGGTTCACGCCATCCCGGGTCAGGCCGTTGCCATGGCAGGCAAAGCAGTTGGCCTGAAGGATGGGCTTAATATCCGTGGAAAACTTCATATTCGCCGTCACGCAGGTGTTGCCGCCGCCGGCGGGGGTATCGGGCTGGCTGACGGTTTGTTCGTCATCCTTGGAACAGGCCACAAAGATGAGCCCGGAAATCGTGATGGTCAGCAGGGAGGAATAGATCCGTTTCATATGTCTGGTTTATAATTTACGGTTGTGGGTAAGAGTGACACATCAGGGGGTCACTACTACGGCGTCCACCAGGTTCACGTCCATCAGGAAGCCGGTGCACCTTCCCTTGATCCGCACCGGGCGGCCCTTTTGCGGCAGCGTGGCTTTGTCGCTGTCTTTGGCCAGGCTGCAGTTCACTCCACCCATGGGATCGCCGGACGACAGCAGCAGGCTGCTGCCTTCGGCGGTGGCCTCTACGTTTTCCACCACACCCGACACGTCCAGCACCTTGCCCGCGTACCGGGCATCGGCCTGCTGCTCGTTCTGCTGGTAGGCCCGGAACAGTTCGGTGGCCGTGAGGGTGAAGTCGGCCGAAGCCCTGTCCACGCCGGCACGGGGTTTATTGTACCAGTACAGGCCTATGGCCGCGCCGAGCAGGCATAAAGCGATCCCGGCAAAAAGAAGGGTCCTTTTTTGCATAGTCATTTCATTCGATCTATAAAATAGTGGCAGTTACCGCAGGGACTTCGTCAGCCCCAGGTGCAGGCCGGCGCTGCTCAGGGGCAGGCTGCCCACCCCTACGCCTGCCAGCGGCAGCTTCAGGTAGGGCTCGATACGCATGTCCAGGGAGTTGCCCAGCTTTCGCTGGTAGCCCACCCCCAGGTGCAGCTCGGAAAACCAGTTCTTCGAAGCGTTCCGGTACTCCTTGTACGCGTAATAGGAGGTACTGTAGCGCTTATACCAATACTTGTAATCCTCGTTTTTCATGAGATAAGAGGAAACGCCGGCCGCAGCCGCCCAACTGTGCTTCCCGGTGGAAGCCAGGGTGTAGCGAAGGGTCAGCGGGATTTCAATCATGTGGCAGGTGCCGTTGCCGCGAAGGATGGTGGTATGGGCCGGCAGGTTCATTTTTGCCGGGTTGAAATGCTCCCCTTCCGCGAAATATTCTTTCTTGTCCCACAGCAGCCCGGCCTCCACTGCCCACTTCCCGGCAAAGCGGTAGCCGCCGATGATACCGGCGCTGTAGCCCGCTCCCTGCACTTTATCGATCTTCACCCAGCTCAGGTCGGGGCCCACCACTACCCCTGCATAAAACTTCTTTCTTCCCGGAATCTCAAAAGAAACCATTTTGCCCGTTAAGGCATCGGCGGCAACGGGCGAAGGCTCTTTTATGGGAAGCGAATCGGCCGGCAACAACGCCACGGTATCCGTCTTCTGCCTTTTTGTTACAGGAACAGAAGCAATGGCCTGCTCTACGGGCTCCTGGCCGCCGGAAACCGGCGGAACAGCCCCGCGCCTGTGGACAGCTTGGTTTTTCACAGCCAGCGCAACGGGCTTCTGGGCGGAAAGCCCTGCCCCAGTCTTTTGGTCCCGATGAAACCTGCTGCCTGCTACCGGCCGGTCCGTTCTGCCCGGTTGGGTCAGGATGGCGGACTCCGCCGGCGCCGGAACGGTTTGCTTCGGCGGCCCGGAAAGAACCGGTCCACCGGAGGCGGTTACCGGGCGGCCCGTTGCCGGGGCGGCTTTATTTTCTTTAGCCCCCAGGGGTTCACTGGCTCCCGGGAGGAAATTTTTCTGAATTCCGCCGGCTACCTCACCCCAGCCTTCATCGCCCTGCTCCAGGGGCGTATGCAGGAGAAAGCAAAGGGGCAGCAACAGGAGCATCAATCCCCAGAAACGCCGGCTCTTTTTTCCGCCCGCTCCGCCCTCTCCCTCTTTCAACCGGGCGGCCACTTTTTCCCAGTCGGCCCCTAAGGGTTTCAGAGGATAGCTGTCGGCTGCCTGGCGAAACAATTCATCCATATCGTCGTTTACAGGTTGCATACGGTTGCTTGCGGAAGCTCCTTATTGATGGCTTTTTTTAAAAAATCTCTTGCCTTGGACAGGTTCGACTTGCAGGTGCCCACCGAGATTCCCAGCGCATGGGCGACCTCCTGGTGCGAATAGCCGTCGATGACGTGCATATTGAAAACGGCCCGGTACGAGGGCGGCAGTTTCCGCACCTGGGCAATGAGCTCTTTGTACAGGAGCTGCTGGTCGGCCCCCTGGCTGTTGTCGGCCGGCTCCCAGCTGTCTTCGGGCAGTTCACCGATCTCGGGAAGCAGCAGGTTGCGGCGCAGCTCGTCTATAGCGGTATTGACCATGATGCGCCGGATCCAGCCCATAAGGATCTTTTCGGTCTCCTCCCCGCTGCCCTCCTCGAACTTCTGAAAGCTGCGGAACACTTTTACAAACCCGTCGTTGACCACATCCACCGCCCGGTCCATCCGGTAGATATAACGAAATACCACCTTCAGGGCAAAGCCATAGAACCGCTCATAAAGCATCTTCTGATGCTTATGGTCGTCGATCATACAGCCATGCACTATTTCCAGCAATTCTTTCAAAATGGACAGTGGTTCTTTTGGTCGTTTAATCTATACATACGGAGCCGGTTGCAAAGGGTTGCCTGGCCCTTAAAAAATTTACGAAAGTTTTTTGAAGCATGAACAGCAGAGTAATAGGCAATCAGCAATAGGCAATCAGCAATAGGCAAAACTTCGCGCCTGCTGCAACCTTATGGTTTATACTGGCGACTTCTATGTAAATTGACCCGGTGAAACGATTTTTCCTTTTCCTCTTCCCGCTCCTTTCCGGCAGCGCCCTCAGCGCCCAGCAGGTGGACAGCATATACTTCCACCTGTACACCGACAGCCTCAAAAAAGGTTTTTACAACTACATCAACGTGGATGGGAAATACACCGACGGCTCCTGGCTGCCACTCGACTCCAACCAGGTTCAACTGTCGGCTAACACCGGCTATTTTAAGGGAAACGACCTGTTTATCGACAGCTCGTACACCGGCGAAACGGTCCGGGTAAAGGCCCTGCTCAAAAGCCGCCCGGAGATCTGGAGGGAAGTCACGATCTATATAAGAAAAAGGCCCCTGAACGAGCCTTTGAAAACGGAAAACGATGTCTTTTCCGAAGGAAGCAAACGGAGGAAGAAATAGTTAGGGCCAAGCGTTCGGAACCCTGGTAAAGACGTGGATAAATCGAAAGTCCTTTCCAGGGTTCCGAACGCTTACGGTTATCCCGCAATATCTTCTACTACTGCGGCCATTTTCTTGGCGTCTTCGAGGAACTTGGACAGGCCGATGTCGGTCAGGGGGTGCTTCAGCAGGCCCAGGATGGATTCCAGCGGGCAGGTGCACACGTGCGCGCCCAGTTCGGCAGCCCGTACAATGTGGTTGGGGTTGCGGATGGAAGCAGCCAGGATCTCTGTTTCGTAACCTTGTACGTTAAAAATATCGGCGATCTGCTGGATCAGGATCATGCCGTCCCAGCCCGAATCATCGATACGGCCGATGAAGGGAGAAACATAAGC
>NZ_JBBBEI010000032.1:0-58597 GCF_037132455.1 Huijunlia imazamoxiresistens
CAACATGGCCAATGGTACTTCCTGCGTGGTGAAGATGGTACTGAGCGGTTCCAAGAGCCAGACCCGTTACGACGATGTGGTTCCTTACGCCCTCTTTGGCGATAACCGCAGCGGCGACTACTACTCCTGGAGCGCCGGCACCGGAAGCTATACCCTGAAGTCCACCCCTTACTCGGGCACCAAGGACAAAATGGGTGCGGCCATCGGTTCGACCTACTCGGTAAGCTTCACTATCGTGAAATAACTACCCACAGCGGGAAACCGCCCAAACAGATAAAGCAAAGCAGCCCCGCAACGGGCTGCTTTTTTTATGCCGGGCAGGCGCCGGAGGGCCAAAAAATATTATAATTTGATTATCAACCAGTTAACAAAATAACAGGCTTTCAAATGGTTGAGTTCGCTTATAACCGTCCTGCTCTATCCGGCGTAGCTCAGGGGGAATTTAACCCCAACAATGACGGCTTCACCGATTCCCACGGGTGAGGTTACCGCCTCCATAGTAGCTTTGATCCATCAATCAAACACACCCCTTCTGCTAACGAAAAGCGCTGACACCACATGAAAAACAATTTCTTCTCCCCCGCCAAAAACCTCTTCGCCGCCGCCCTCCTTGCCCTTTCCCTGTTTTCCTGCAGCAAAAAAGATTACCTGGAGCCCGCCCCCGGCGCTGACGACAATGCCGTTATTTCCGAACGCGCCATTGCACCCGAAGACACCATGTGGGTCACCCCGGGCCTGCCCATCCCCCAGCCCGTCGACACGAACAGATATATCCACCCTTCGAAGCAGCAGGTGACCAGCTTTACCCTGGTGAATGCCGCTACCCAGAAAGACATTATGACCCTCTCTCCCGATGCCACCATCAGCCTGAGCGAGATCAGGGCCAGCCGGGTAAACTTCCGCGTCAACCTGGCCAATGGCACCGCCACCGTGGTAAAGATCAACCTGATCAGCGGTACCGATAACCGGGAGCGTTACGAAGACAGCCGCCCCTACGCCGTATTCGGCGACGAGTCGGGCCGGTACAATGGCTGGTACGCAAAGCCCGGCCGCTATAACCTGAAAGCTACGCCCCATGCCGGCACCCGCAACAAGGTAGGCGACGCCCTGGGAGCGGAATACAGCCTCTACTTCACTATTGTCAGATAAAGTTGCGCTCCTCCGCAGAAAGCGGGAACGACACCACAAAAAAAGCAGCTCCTTACGGTGCTGCTTTTTTTGTTCCCTGATCCCCCCTTACCGGGCCACGAACAGTTTGCCGGTTTGCACCTGCACCGCCTGCACGGCGCTCCACTTTACCCGGTAATAATAAAGGCCGTTGGCCAGGCCGCCCGCATCGAAGACGGCGGTGTACGTGCCGGCTTTCTGCCCGGCCTGTACCAGGGTGGCCACCTCGCGGCCCACCGCGTCAAAGATCTTTACCGATACCTGCCCGTCCACCGGCAGTGTATAGCCGATGCGGGTAGCGGCAGCAAAGGGGTTGGGTGCGGCAAATGCCCGGAAGCGGCCTGGGGCACCGCCAACGCCCTGGCAGGCTTCGGCCGCCGGGGCCAGGAGGGCAAGGGAAGGTGCGGGGCAGGGGCCCGGCAGGTCGCCGTGGTTCAAATGTTCCGCCAGCGCACTGGCATTGATACAGAGCTCGGTTTTGCCGTTATGGCATACCAGCACCCTGTCGCTCTTAGGGCCGCAGGCCACCACCTGGGCATACTTGATGGTTGCGTAGTCGGCATCGGAAGTGACTCCTTGGCTGAAGCCGGTGATATAGACAAACCCCTGCGCATCCACGGCAATGGCCTGGGCGATATCGGTGCTGCCTCCCGGTCCCCCGTAGCGGACTGCCCACTGCTGCACGCCGCTGTTATTGTACTTAACGGTGGCATAGTCGCCCTCGGCCGAAGATTCGAGCACATTGGCGCTGGTGCCCGTAACATACACGTTGCCCAGGGCATCCAGGGCCAGGGCGTTTGCCTGGTCCACATCCTGGTCGGGCCCGTCATAGCGCGCATCCCACTGCTGCAGGCCGGCAGCATTATATTTTACGGTAGTGAAATCGTCGCCAAAGTCCGAATCGGTGAGGTTGCTGGTGCCGGTAACGTATACATTGCCCGAGGCATCTACGGCAATGTCGGAGGCCCGGTCCGGACCCGTACCCGGGTGGTAGCGCCGCACCCACTGCTCCGCGCCGTCGGCGGCACCATATTTTACAGTAGCATAGGCCGTGCCGCTGCCGCTTTCAAAGCTCTGGCCGGTGACGTACACATACGCATCGTCCAGGGCAAGGGCAAAGGCCTGGTCCTGCGAATTGGCGGCGCTGTTATTGTACCGCATCGTCCACTGCACTACGCCCGCGGTGGAATACTTCAGGGTGGCGTAATCGCCGTCGGTGCCCGTACCGTTGCTGTAGCCGGTCACGTACACGTTGCCCGCATTGTCTACGGCCAGGTCATTGGCGCCGTCGTTGCTGCCGGTGCCGTCATAGACCCGGACCCATTGTTCTGTTCCGGCCGCATCATACTTCACGGTGGCGTAGTCGGAATGGTCAGCGCTCGTGCTGAAGGCGGCTCCTGTCACGTATACGTTGCCGGCGCCATCCACTCCTATGGCCGTAGCCCTGTCGGCGGAACTGCCGGCGCTGCTATACCGGCGTACCCACAGTTCATTTCCGGCGGCATCGTACTTGATGGTGGCATAATCGAAGTTAAAGAAGCCAAGGCCCTGGCTCGACCCGGTCACATATACGTTGCCGGCCGCGTCCACCGCAATGGCGGTAGCCCCGTCGCTGGCGTTGCCGGTGCCGTTGTAGAATTTCACCCACTGCTGCACGCCGGCCGCATTGTATTTAATGGTGGCATAATCCCTGGTGGAAACACTGACGCTGCTGCTGCCGGTCACATACACATTGCCGGCCGCGTCCACGGCAATATCGTTGGCCAGGTCGGCGCCATTGCCCGCGCCGTTAAACCGCTGCACCCAATGGGGCACCACCTGGGCGTGGAGGAAAGACGAAAAAGAAAGAAGGAAAACCAAAAACAGGAGCTTCCTGTGAAAGTACATGCTGCTCATAAAATATACTTTAAGGTGAAAGAAGATCCGTTTATAGGGGGGAAGGCATTCAGGAGGGGAAGGAGGCATTGGGATTTCGGATTTCGGATGTCGGATTTCGGATCCCCTTGACAGTTGAAAGTGTCTTACTCATACGTAAAACTCATTCTGCAGTCAAGGGGATCCGAAATCCCAAATCCGAAATCACCAGGGTTTCTTTTCGTTCAGCTTTTTGCGGCGCAGCAAGGCTTCGAGGTAGTAATAATCGGCATAGCTCAGCGGGGCGTCCACTTCGCTTTCGTTCGGCTTGTGGCCGGTACTGTGCACCAGCAAAAAGCCTTTGGCCTGCCCAATCGGCGCCCGGTAGTGACGCGTCAGGCTTTTGATCATCTTGTCGGCGGCAGCCCGGTAGCGCTTGCCCTGCTGGCTGTAGCGGCTCAGCTCGTACAGGCCCGAAGCGATCACGGCGGCCGCCGAGGCATCGCGGGGCGCTTTGGGAATATCGGGCGCATTGAAGTCCCAGTACGGCACCTTGTCCTTCGGCAGGTGGGGGTGGCCCAGGATAAAGTCGGCGATATGTTCCGCCTGCCGCAGGTAGGCGGAATCGTGGGTTTCGCGGAAGCACATGGTAAAGCCGTAAACGCCCCAGCCCTGCCCGCGGGCCCAGGCCGACTCATGGGCATAGCCCTGGTGGGTGGTGCGCTTCACCACCTTGCCGGTGAGGGTATCGTAGTCTACCACGTGGTACGAGCTGTAGTCGGGGCGGAAGTGGTTCTTCATGGTGGTGGTGGCATGGCTGACGGCGATCCGGTAAAAAGAGGAATCCCCGCTCAGGCGGGTAGCGGCAAACAGCAGCTCGAGGTTCAGCATGTTGTCGATGATCACCGGGAAGCCCCATTTATCGCGGCGGTCCCAGGAGCGCAGCGTGCCCACCACGGGATGGAAGCGGCTGGCCAGGGTGCGGGCCGACTGCACCAGTACCTCCTTGTAGTGCGGGTCGCCGGTGAGGCGGTAGCCGTTGCCCACGCTGCAGTACACCTTGAAGCCCATGTCGTGCGTGGCGCCGTTCCATTGCTCCTGCTCGATGGGAGCGGTAAAGCTGCGGGCCTGCTGCTGCCAGCGGTCCTTGCCGGTGTACTCGTAGAGGTACCACAGCACACCGGGGAAAAAGCCGCTGGTCCAGTCGCGTGAAGGCACCAGCTTCAGCTCCCCGTTTTCCAGCGACCGGGGGGAGACCAGGCCGGCGCTGCCCGGCTTTGCCTTGGCTTTTTGGATCTCGTCCAGCATGACCGCCGTCTGCTTTTCCGCAGCGGCAAACACCCGGGGCAACTTTACTTTTTGGGCCTGCAGCCAGAGGGCTGAGCACAACAAGGCACTGCAGAGAACGTTCCTTTTCATCTATAAGGATTTAGAGCGTTGACGATTCTGAGGTCCGCGTTCAGGAATCCATAGGCGCACGGGTTCACTTGTTCCTTTGTTGACCAACCGGGTACGGGAAGGGATGTTTCTTTTGAGGGGACGGAGTTTTCGGTTACGGCATCTTGTTGGGCCGGGAGAAGAGAGCGCTGCCAGCTCAGGCATTCACCCTTGCCGGTCCAATTTTACACAAAGTAACGATTGCTTTTCCCTTCTCCAAAGACAAAAGCGTTGCCCTGCGCCGGGCGGGGGGTGCAGGGCCGGCTCAACAGGAGCGGGTGGTTTAGCCCGCATTGCCTAAATTGGCCTTCCAACAACAAACGATGAACGCAACGAAAACCCTCCAACGTGCGGCCTGCCTGCTGTTCCTGCTGCACGCGTCCCAGGCGCCCGCCCTGGCCCAGAAAAAGCCCGCAAACGCTTCCGCCCCGGCGGCCCGGGCGGCCGCCTCGTATACCAACCCCGTCCTGGGAGGCGACTATCCCGACCCCTCCATCTTCCGCGACGGGAAGGACTATTACATGACCCACTCCTCCTTCGAGTACTACCCGGGACTGCTGGTATGGCATTCCACCGACCTGGTGCACTGGAAGCGGCTGGCCTTTGCCCTCCAGCGCAATGTCGGCTCGGTCTGGGCCCCCGACCTTATTAAACACAAAGACACCTGGTACATTTATTTCCCAGCCAACAAAACCAACTGGGTGGTGACGGCCCCCTCGCCCCAGGGCCCCTGGTCGGAGCCGGTGGACTTGAAGCTGACCGGCTTTATCGACCCCGGCCACGTGGTGGATAAGGACGGCAAGCGCTACCTGTACCTGTCCAAAGGCTATATCGTCCAGCTGTCCGAGGACGGGCGGTCCACCGTGGGCGAACCCCGCCCGGGCTACCAGGGATGGCAGTACCCGAAGGAATGGAGCACGGAATGCTATTGCCTGGAATCGCCCAAGTCGACGGTGAAGGACGGCTGGTTTTACCAGACGGTGGCCGAAGGCGGCACTGCCGGTCCCGCCACGGCGCACATGGTGGTATCGGGGCGCTCCCGCTCGCCTTTCGGCCCCTGGGAAAACTCGCCCTATAACCCTATTGTACACACGAAAAGCAGGGCCGAGCGCTGGTGGAACCAGGGCCATGGCACGCTGGTGGACGATGTCAACGGCAAGTGGTGGATCTTGTACCATGGTTATGAAAAATACTTCCAGACGCTGGGCCGCCAGACCCTGATGCTGCCCATCGAATGGACGAAGGACGGCTGGTTCCGCGTGCCGGCGGGCGCATCGGCCGAAGCCCCGCTTCCACGACCGGCAGGCGCCGCTTCGCCACAGGCCACGGGCCTGTCGGACGACTTTTCCGGCCCCAGCCTGGGACTGCAGTGGCAGTCATTTAAAAGCCTGCCTGCCGAACGGGTGCAGCTGAAGGACGGCCGCCTGGAAATGACCGCCCGGGGCGCTTCCTTCGACGACAGTCCGCCGCTGCTGGTGAACGCCGCCGACCGCCGCTACGAGGTGCAGGTGGAATATACGTTGGAAGAGGGTGCTACCGCCGGCCTTACGCTTTTTTACAACGAGCAGGGCAACATGCGCATTTCCGTGGATGCGCAGCAGTTCTCCGTTTACAACCAGAAGGCCCGCAAGATCAGCGAAAAGAACGGCCTGGGGAATCATGGTTTTTTGAAGATCCGGAACGACGAGAACGAGATCAGCTTTTATTTCAGCGCCAACGGCACCGACTGGACGCGGGTGGAGCGCTCCATCGACGCCACGGGCTTCAACCACAACATCTTCGGCGGCTTCATGAGCCTGCGTGCCGGCCTCTTTGCCTTTGGTAAGGGCAGGGTACTGTTCGATAATTTCGTGTACAGGAAATTTTGAGGAAGTGCCCGCTCCTTCGATAGCGCGTTGGGGCGGGCGCCTTTTAATTCTTCTGGCCCAGCAGCTTCATGGTACGCACATGCGAAGCAACCGCCGTGGCCAGGCTGGGAAAACAATGATAAGGAAGCTGGAATTTTTGGCAGTGCTCCTCCACGATCTTGCTCAGGGCAGGGTAGTGAATATGGCTGATGCGGGGAAACAGGTGGTGCTCTACCTGGAAGTTCAACCCGCCGGCCAGCCAGGTAATGACCTTGTTGCGGGGTGCAAAATTGGCGGTGGTCCTGATCTGGTGGATAGCCCACTCGGTCTGGATCGTGCGGTCGTCCATGCCTACCGAATCAAACTCAGGCCCTTCCACGGCATGGGCCAGCTGGAATACATACGTGGTGACGATACCGGTGGTAACCCCCATCACCAGGTAACCGGCCAGCCAGGCCAGCGGGCCTACGCTAAGAATGGGCAGGAGGATATAAAAGACCACGTACAGCAGCTTGCTGACCCAAAAGGTGATATGCTCGCTGCGGTCCATGGACTGAAGGGGCGTATTGTGAATTTTGCGGGAAAAATATTTTCGAAAGTCCCCGACGCTGACCCACGTAAAAAGGGTCAAGGCATACAGCAAGGGCAGGTAGCGGTGCTGGTAGCGGTGGATCGGCCGCCACTGCTGGGTGGGACTCTGGCGCAACAGCTTGCTTTGGGCAATGTCGTCATCGGCTCCTTCGATATTGGTATAGGTATGGTGCAGGATATTGTGTTTCTGTTTCCAGAAAAAGGCGTTTCCTCCCATGGCATTCATGGTAAGCCCCAGCAGGTGGTTGATCCATTTGCGGCTGCAGTAACTGCCGTGGCAGGCATCATGCATGACGTTAAAGCCGATACAGGCGATGGCAAAACCCAGCAGGGCACAACCCGGGAGGCGGAGGACGGGGGGCAGGAAACCGGCCAGCAGGGTAATGTACAGGCCGAGGGCCAGCGGCACCAGGATGAGTGTCTTGAGGTACAACCGCCAGTTGCCGGTCTTTTTCAAACCCGTAGTCTTGAAATAGCGCTCTACGGATTGCTTCAGCGACTGGAAAAACTGGTTGTTGGTATTGTTAAAGGTGACTTTTGCCATAGTAAAAGAGTGATAGCCGGCAGTGCTTGCCGACAGCTATGGCATAGCGGCAGGATGCAGGCAGTAGGTAATGGAGAAGGGTGGGAAAATAAGAGGGGTGCCTGCTATTGCCGGGAAAAAACGCGCCGCCAGGAACAGGGCAGGGAACTGCAGGTCCGTTTACCGGGCGAGGGACCGCCCGGCAGCGCGCCTGCCTGCCGGTGCCGCCCGAACCTTTAGCTTGTCTTTTTCTTTACGTTGATCGCATTTGGTCCCCGGGGTCCTTTTTCGGTTTCAAAGGTCACCTGGTCATTTTCCGAAATGCGCTCCTGCAGGTTGTTGACATGAAAAAACACCCGCTCGCCGGTAGCCTGGTCGCTGATGAATCCAAAGCCCTTGGATTCGTTAAAATAGCTGACCACCCCTTTGCGTCCGGGCTCATCCGACTCTTCCTCGGTGTGTTTGGGCACGCCGATTTCGATGTCTTCTACATTGAACACCTTCTTTTTACTTTCATCGGGCGGGGTAGAACTGATGTTGCCGTTCTCATCAATATAGGCCATCATGTCCTCCAGTGATTTGCCCTTGGAGGCGTTGGCTTTGCGCTGTTCTTTTTTTTCTTTTTTTTCTTCCTGCTGCTTCAGCCGTTGTTTTTCTTTTTCCCTTTTGGAATAGGATTCTTTTGATTTTGCCATGCTTGTTTTTTAATCATAAAAAGCTTTCACATAAAGCTCTTCCGGCAGGTTTGCCGGGAATGCCCGCTGCCGCTGCGGTCGCTGCCGGTCCGCGTTGCGGGAAACAAAAAAAGACCTCCGGCTGCCGGAGGTCCCTTCTCAATACGATATTACCAGCGGTTTTTGTTGAAGCCACCGCCGCTTTTGAAGCCGCCGCCGCCGTTGCCGCGGAAGCCACCGCCACCGCCGCTGCGGGCAGGACGATCTTCTTTGGGACGAGCTTCGGTCACCTTGATGTTGCGGCCGTCCAGTGTGCCGTTGTCCAGCTCGGAAATGGCTTTCCGGGCGGCCTCGTCATCACTCATTTCCACGAAGCCGAAGCCGCGGGATTTGCCGGTAAGTTTGTCCGTGATCACTTTAGCGGAGCTAACTTCACCGAATTCTGCGAAAATTTCTCTTAAGTCTTCATCCTGGATATTGAAGCTTAAGTTCGATACATAAATGTTCATGCTTGCTGTTTAAGATATAAATAGATATGAGGAAGGCACGAGTAAGTAAACTACGATGCCGGAAAGCAGAATAATTAACATTTTACTGATGCGAAGCTCAATTTAGCCGGATGAAGATAGGAAATAAACCTAGAACCACAGCCAACAAATTGATAAATTGCCGAACAGGGCCTTGTACTGCAGAGCTTTAAGGTCATTCCCCTACCGGCCCCGCCTGACCGAAAACGGGGAACAGGCCGGCGGCGGGGCCTTGTCCCCGGGGCTTTTGAAGGGGGCAAATAGATGAGTTCGCTTACATTTTATTTGTCCCCCCCGATATTTAAGCCTACCTTCCGGGAGTTTTCGTCTGAGTTTTAGCATCCTGCGCACTGGAGTTACGATCTGTTCCCTTGCACCTGTTTCCTTTTTTGCTGTTTGCTTTACCTCTTGCATTATGTTAGCTACGAAGCTGTTTGCCAGCCTTGTTCCCGGGGGCGTCACCGCCTGCTGTTGGAACAGGGAAACATTCGTTGAACAACCTCAATCATTTGATTTATGAATATTGAAGAAATTGAACAATTCCTGAGCAGGGAGGAGACCCCGGGATCCTTTTGCATCAAGATCTCTTTTAAAAAAAGGGACGCGGTATACGGGCTTTTCGTGAAGGATAATGATTACAACCACCTGAAGTCAAAAAACCTCTGGCGCATCGTTACCCGCACCCATTTTGACCAGTGGCACAAAACCAAGGATATCAACCTGGCCAAGATCTTCAGCGGTTCGGACTTCTCCCGGCTGCTCTTATATAAGGACGCCTTCGAAGAGGAAGTCTCCTGATCCGGCCCCCTTCCGCCCCTATTTTTCACCTGTAAACAGTAATAATGAATATTCGCATTTCCAACCTGGACCCTAAAGTTACCCATGAGCAACTAACAGCATTATTTCAACAGTACGGCCCGGTCAGTGCGGCCGAAGTGGTAACGGATGCGTTTACCGGCCAGCCCCGGGGGTTTGCCTTCGTAGAAATGCCCGACAGCACCGAAGCCCTGAACGCCATTGACCGGTTAAACGGCACCGAACTGGAAAGCCGGGCGCTGACCGTGGCAGAAGCCCCGACCACCGAACGCAAAGGCTCCTACCCCGTAGGCAACAGCCTGTATAAAAATTTCGGCTTTCCCGGCACCCGCCTGAAGAAAAAAGGCTCGAAAAAGAGGTATTAATCCCCGGCATCCGTATGTTCCTTTGCCCCTGGCACCCTGGCCGCACGGACGGCAACAACCACCCATCCGGTGGCCGGGGAGGAAAACGGTGGCGCAGGCGCACGTTCTTTAATTGACCGATCATGACCAACAGCATGGAATCCCTGAAGGTAGAATTTAACAACCGGGCCAGCAGCGTATTTTTTACAACATTCAGCAGTTTTCAAACGTCCATCGCCTCGCTGGACCGACAGGGCGATGAGAACGTTTTCCAGCAACTGCGCGGCCGGTACGCCACCCTGCTCCAACAGCAGCTGGAAGGTATTGCCCGGGAGCTGATCAGCAGAAGCCAGGCGGAGCCCGGCACCGCCCGCCTGAAGGAAGCCCTTCCTACCATGATCCTGGAGTACACCAACGATTTCTGCCGGAAAATAAACAGCCTGTAACGGCCGGGCGGCAGCCTGCACTCCCTACTTTACCCTTATTTTAGCGGGGCCATTACAGGCTTCTAAACCCCGCTGATAACATGATTGCACACCCTGCCAGAACCCTGGCGGCCGCTCTGCTGCTGGCCGCTTCCCCCGTCTTTTCCTTTGCCCAGCCCTCTTCGGATACAACAGCTCCTATCCGGATCGGACCGGGAGGCACCCTCAGCTACACCGCCACTACCAAAGGCGACCGGGTCCCCGACTTCTCCTTTTGCGGCTACCGCCTGTCCGAAGCGCCAATCCCCGACGTACCGGTGAAAGTAGTCGTGCCGGCCCTGAAGGGCGACGCCACCCAAAAAATTCAGGCCGCCCTCGACTATGTGGCCTCCCTGCCGCCGGGCAAAGACGGCTTCCGCGGGGCGGTGCTGCTCCAAAAAGGCACCTTCGAGCTGGAAGGCTCGCTCTACCTCCGCACTTCCGGCGTGGTGCTCCGGGGCAGCGGCTCCCAAAAGGACGGAACGGTGCTGGTGGCTACGGGCACGGACCGCGAAACCCTGATCCGCATCACCGGTACGGACGACCGCAAAACGGAAGCGCCAATACCGGTGGCGCACACTTATTTTCCCGTAAACACCATCCAGCTCACCTTTACCAACGCCCATACCTTCAAGGTGGGCGATGCCGTGCTGGTGACCCGGCCCTCCACCAAAGAATGGATCGAAAAGCTGGGCGCCGACAAGATCGGCACTTTTGTAGATTACCCCCTGACCAAATGGGAACCCGGCGACGCCGACCTGCGGTGGTACCGCACCGTAACGGCCGTCAGCCCCACCGCCATCACGCTCGACGCCCCGCTCACCAATGCCCTGGATGGGGCCTATGGCGGCGGCACGGTGGCCCGCTACGCCTGGCCCGGCCAGCTCCGCAATGTAGGAGTGGAAAACCTGCGGTGCACCTCCGCCTTCGATGCGGCCCACCCCAGGGACGAGAACCACCGCTGGATGGCCATCACCCTCGACAATGTTCGCGACGCCTGGGTGCGCCGGGTAGTGGCGGAGCACTTCGTCAGTTCGGCCGTAGCGGTTTGGGAAACCGCCCACCGCATTACGGTGGAGGACTGCAAGTCCCTGGCCCCCGTAGGGGAAGCGGGCGCCTACCGCCGCATGTCGTTTCACAGCCTGGGCCAGCAGGTGCTGTTCCAGCGCTGTTTTTCCCAATACGGCTACCACCCTTTTTCCACAGGGTTTACAGCGGCCGGTCCCAATGCCTTTGTGCAGTGCTATGCCTCCCTGCCCCTGAACTTCAGCGGCGCCCTGGGCGGCTGGGCCACCGGTGTGCTGTTCGACAAGGTGACGGTAGACGGCGGCAACATCAGCTTTGCCTACCGCGACGTGGACGGGCAGGGTGGCGGCTGGACGGCAGCCAACTCCATGGCCTGGCAGTGCCGGGCCGCCCAGCTGCACCTGGCGGCCCCGCCCACGGCGCAAAACTGGGCCTACGGCAGCTGGGCGCAGGGCTACGGCAACGGCCGCCACGAGCAGCCCCGCTCCTTCCTGAAGCCCGAAAGCCTTTTTTATGCCCAGCTGGAAGCCCGCACCGGCCGGAAGTCGCCCGAAGCGGAAAAAATCCTCGTCTACGAAACGGACCGCACCGCCGCCCCCTCCCCTGCCCTGGCAGCCGAACTGAGCCGCCGCTCGCGCCTGCCCGACCTGACGATGGACGCCTGGATCGACAGCATGATCGCCCAATACCCGATCCACAACAATGTATCGGGAGCAAAACCCCTGGAAGCCATCGGTGGGAAACCAGCGCCTGACCAAGCGCCAACGGCGCCAGCGGTAGCGCTTGCTAACGGCTGGATCGTCAGCGGCAAGGGCGTGCTGGCCGGCCGCAAGGGACGCACCTCGCTCTGGCGCGGCAACACCCGCCCCAAAGAGGTGGCCACGGCCGCCCCCAACCTGGTGCGGTTCGTGCCGGGCCGCACCGGCAGGGGCCTGACCGACGACCTGGATACGGTGGTCGCCGACATGATCCGCTCCCACACCGTTGCCTTCCAAAGCTTTCCCGCCCTCTGGTACGAGCGCCGCCGCGACGACCATGCCCGCACCCGCCGGGCGGATGCCGACGTATGGGCGCCTTTTTACGAACAGCCCTTCAGCCGCAGCGGCCAGGGCGAGGCCTTCGACCGCCTGAGCCGCTACGACCTGACCCAATGGAACTCCTGGTACTGGCTGCGCCTGCAGCGCTTTGCCGGCCTGGCCGACCAGAAAGGACTGCTCTACATACAGGAGCATTACCTGCAGCACAACATCATCGAGGAAGGCGCCCACTGGGCCGACTATCCCTGGCGCTCGGCCAACAACATCAACAACACGGGCTTTGCCGAGAACACCGCCTATGCCGGGGACAAACGGGTATACATGGCCGAAGAATTTTACGACACCTCCCACCCGGTACGCCGGCAGCTGCACCGGGCCTATATCCGCAAAAGTCTCGACAACTTTAAAGGCAATACCAACATCATCCACCACCTCGGGCTGGAGTATACCGGCCCGCTGCACTTTGTCCAGTTCTGGCTGGACGTGATCGGCGAATGGGAACGGGAGCACGGGCAGGACGTGAAGGTGCTGCTGCCGGGCACCAAAGATGTGCAGGACGCCATCCTGGCCGACCCCCTGCGCGCCGCCCTGGTGGACGGCATCGACGTGCTGCAGTGGCAGTACCGCAGGGACGGCAGCCTGTTTGCCCCGGCAGGCGGGCAAAGCCTGGCCACCCGCCAGATCGCCCGCATCATGGAGGTGGGCGAAACTTCCTGGGAACAGATCTACCGGGCGGTCAGCGAGTTCCGCAACAAATACCCCGGTAAAGCCATCGTGTACTCCCGCGGGGGCGCCCCCCTGTCCGAATGGGCCGCCTTCATGGGCGGCGGCTCGCTGGCCCACCTGCCGCCCATTGCGGACAAAGCTTTTTACGCGGCGGCCGCCCAAATGGCCCCGCTGCCGGTAACGAACGCTGCCGCCCCGCAATACGTGCTGGGCAAGCCAGGTACCGGCTACATCCTCTTCAGCCCTTCCGGCAAGGTGCAACTAACTATAACAGGTGATAAAAACACCTACCGCATCCAATGGATCAACCCCGCAACAGGGGCCCTCATTCCTGCCGCAAAAAAGAAAGTTTCCGGCGGCGAAGTGACCGCCCCGTTCAACGGGCCGGCCGTAGCCTGGCTGGTGAAGTAGACCCTATAAGTAGTGCGATCATTCTGGCCGCTGAAATACAGGCGGCCACACAATAATCAGACTGTCATGCCGAACGCAGTGAGGCATCTCCCCGGGGCACGAAATGCTTTTTCCAGATACAGGAAAGCCCGCCTGCGAATAGATGCAGCTTTTCTATCCCGGGGAGATGCCTCACTGCGTTCGGCATGACAGTTTTAAAGGTGGTCGCCAGCTTTATAATTGTTGCCCAAAAAGCTTTCCTAAAAACAAAAGCGCCCTGTAGAAACAGGGCGCGGCGATTGCTTGTCTGAAAGTATGCTTGTACGTTTTGCTTTTTATTTTTCCTTGATCCATACGGCGGAAGCTGGCCCCCGGTTGATCACCGGCTGTGGCGGCTCATTGGGCCGCGTGGGCTGCGTAGCTCTTTCGGATTGCGGGTAAGGCGTGGGCTGCAGGCGGTTGAGGCGGGCGAAGTTGGGAATGGCCAGCAGCGGCGTGCCGTCATACCAGGTGCCCTTGATCACCATCACCCCCCTCAGGAAGTCGGGCCGCCATTCGGCCTTCAGCGGCGCGGAGCCGATGGCCTGGTCGATATTGGGCTGGTCGGCCTTTTCCACGTTGTACACCAGGGGCCCGTAGCGCAGCGCCACCCGGTCGCGGTCGGCTTCAATACGATCGTCGGCTTTCACCTTCTGGATCTCCATGGGCAGCTCCAGCTCGATCTTATCGCCCTTCTTCCACACCCGGCGGATCAGGGCATAGCCGTTGACGATCTTCGGCGACACGGACTTGCCGTTTACCGACAGCGATTTCAGTCCCTGCACCTGCGGCGTGGGCGTATACAGCTCGCTGGTGGTGCGGTTGGGCACCCGTACATACACCGTAAATTCTTTGGAAGCTTCGGGGTTCACCACCATGGATACCTTGCCGCTCCAGGGATAGTCGGTCTTCTGCACCATTTCCACGTTGGTGCCCACCACTCTTTCTACTTTGATGGTGCTGCCCACGAACATATTCACGTACAGGCCGTCGTTGCCGGTGACATAGGTCCAGGTGGGGATCATCAGCAGCGTACGGGGGATGTTGCCCACGCAGCAGGGACATACGTGCCACTCGTAGCGGGCCTGCGAGGAAGAAAGCGGGTTGGTATAGGTAAAATGCTTTCCTTCCAGGTCCAGGGAACCCAGCAGGGCATTGTACATCGTTTCTTCATAAAGGTCGGCATACTTGGCGTCGTGGTAGGCCAGGTTCATCTTGTACTGGAAGAAGATCAGGCCGGCGCTGGAGCAGGACTCGCAATAGGCGCTGTTGCGCAGCGAATAGTTGCCGCCAAAGCCTTCCGAGGTCTCACCGCTGCCGATGCCGCCGGTGAGGTAATATTTTTTGTTGACCATGTTGCTCCACAGCGACATCACGGCGCTCTGGTAGTCCACGTCGCCGGTTTCGGCGGCCACGTCGGCCATGGCCGAATAGTTATAGGTGGCCCGTACGGCATGGCCCACGGCCTCGTACTGCTGCTGCACCGGCACATGGCTCTGGTCGTACTCGCTGCCGTCGCGGCGGCTGTCGAGCAGGAACTTCGCCAGGCTGATGTAGCTGTCGCCGTGGCTGCCCTTGCCTTCCATGTCGTTCACGAAGCGGCCGAAGCGTACCAGGGCCTGCTCCATTTCCTGGTGGCCGTCGTACCAGTCTTTTTTACCCGGGCCGATGTTGGCCACCCAGCAGTCGGCCAGCTTTTTGGCCGCATTGTACAGGCGTTTGTCCCTGCCTTCGGTAAGGGTGTAGTGGTTGATGGCCGATTCGATGAAGTAGCCGGCTACATACCCTTCGTGGTCGCCGCGGTTGCGGGGCGACCAGCGCTGCTGCCAGCGGGCGGTATCGCGGAGCGTAAAGGCGGTTTGCAAATAACCGTCCGGCTCCTGGGCCGCCAGGATGATGGGGATCCATTTGTCCAGGGTCTTTTTCATCTTTTCCTGGGCGGCGATGATCTCCTTGTCGCCCTGCGGATCGACCATCAGGGCAATGCACATCGACTCCACGGTCTGGTGCACCCAGGCGTTGGAGAATACATAACCCTTGTGGCGGGCGTGGGCTTCACCGCGGTTGGCCTTGGCGGCTTCAATGAAGTTGTCGATGCCGCCTTCGCCGGAAGTGAGGTCGGTGCGCTCGCACTGGTCGATGCAGAAGGGGATCCAGTTGGTGATCATGGCCTTGGCCCGGTCGTTCCACAGCTTCGAGTCAATTTTATAGCGTTTGGTGTACACCACGTCCAGGCGTTTTTCTTTGGGCGGCTGGTGCACTTTTACTTTGAGGGTAGAGGCGGCATTGAGCTTGCCTTCGGCGGCTTTCAGCTGCAGCACGTATTCGCCGGGGGCGGAAAACGTAGCCGTGGCTTCTTTCGAGCCGGTATTGCTGAAGGATACATTGCCGGGGCCGGACAGCTTGCTCCAGGCCAGCTTTTCCACGGGGGTCACGGACTTCACCATTCCCGACAGGTAGGTCTTGCCGCCCGTCATCACGTCGCGGTCGCCGCCGGCGGTCACCACGGGCGGGTGGGCGGGCGAGTTGGCGGAAGGAAATACGATCCACTCCAGCAGGGTGGCGGTGCTGCGGTCGGCCGAATCCAGCTCCACGCGCAGGCGGGTAGTAGTCACCTCGTCGAAGGTGGTGGCATTGAGCTGGTTGTTGGTCCGTCCCAGGCCCGAGGCATTTTTCACCGGCACAAAGCTGTTGCCGTCCCAGTACTGGATGCGGTAGGCTTCGGGCAGGCGCAGGTTACTGTTATAGTTCCACCAGAAAAGAGCCACCTCTTTTGTGCTGACGGGCTGGCTCCATTCGTACTGCACCCACATGTTCGAGCGGGGCATGACGCGGTTGCCGCCGCCCCGGCGGTTGCCGGTATTGGTGGGCGCCAGGCCGTCGTTGAGGCCGTTGAGGGGGGCGCCATAGCGGACCGAGCTGGAGGTATTGGCCACCACTGCCAGGTTGGGACGGGTGGTCAGCGGCGGGGTGCCGCCTGCCTGGGCCGGGCCGGAAGGCATTTGGGCCCCTGCAGGCAGGGACGCGGCGGCCGCCAGCAGGGAGACGGCGCCCATACGTAAGAATCGTATAGCTTTCATGCGGTTCATTTAAAGGGACAATGAAATAGTGACGTGAGCAGAGATTAAAGCTACACGGGAACAGGAAAACACACTGCTCATTTCTTTGCTGATAGTTACCGGATTTTACCTCACCCCCGGCCTAATTCAAATTACTCATATACGAAGCAATGTATTCGCGGGGCGACTTGCCGGTGGCGGATTTGAACACCCGGTTGAAGTTGGTGATGCTATTGAAACCGCAGTCGTAGGCCACGGAGGAAACGCTGTCGTAGCCGCCTTCAATGAGCTTTTTACAGGCTTCGTTGATGCGGACCTCGTTCAGGAACGACACAAAGGTCAGCTGGGTGTGCTTTTTAAAGTAGCGGCAGAAAGCCTGGGGCGTCATGTAGGCCGCCTCGGCCACTTCTTCCAGCGTCAGGTCGCGGTTGTAATTCTGCAAAATGTAATTATAGACGTTGCTGATCCGCATGCCTTCGTAGTCGCTGAGCGACTTGCGCTCCGTTCCCGGCGTCAGGGGGTTGACGTTCTCCAGGGTGCTGAGGGATTTCAGCAGCTGGAAAAACTGCATCAGCTGGTCCAGGCCGCTGGCGTATTTCATGCTCAGGATCTTGGCGGAAATGTCGGCGAAGGAGGAGGGCGGGATCTTGAACCCGTTGTAAAAACTGGAGAAAAAAGCGTGCACGTTTTTCAGCTCGGGCAGCTCGAACAGGGAGGCCAGCTTACCCTTGGTGCTGAAGAAAATGGTCAGCGACTCCACCCTTTTGTTGCCCTTGGCCGAAAAATAGGACGGGTCGCTTTTGAATACATGGGGCACATTGGCGCCGATCAGGTAGATCTCGTTGGCCCCGAAGGCATGCATGTGGTTCCCCACCAGCAGGGTACCCTCTCCTTTCTGGATCAGGGTGATCTGGATCTCCTCATGGCGGTGCAAATGGGGGTAAAAATACTCCAGCACTTCGTCTTTAACGATGACAGTTTTGTCGTGCGATACAGGGATGGTGAATGGCAATACTTTCATTAGTCGATGGTTTTCAATGGTAAAACGGGAAGGCATCCAATTTACTTAAATTAACCTTAATAAACGTTAAAGCCTTGCAGAGATGCGAAAATATGCGTAGTAGTGGGCAAAATCCGGTTAAAATGCGGCTCCGAAACCTGTTTTGGGTTAAAATACGGGCATCCTCCCGGGGGCCTGCCGGTTAAAATCCGGCCGAAAATCCTCTCCAACCGGTTAATGGACGGTCAATGGGGCTCCGCCGGATTGGCTACCTTCCGGCCCTAACGAAAACTTTGGAATTGCCTTATGTCTACCTCCTCCTTCAAACCTTCCTTGAAACTGCTGGATGCGACCATGATCGTCGCCGGCTCCATGATCGGCTCGGGCATCTTTATCGTCAGCGCCGACATCACCCGCAACGTGGGCAGCAGCGGCTGGCTGATCGCCGTATGGCTCCTTACCGGGTTCATGACCTTAACGGCGGCCCTGAGCTATGGCGAACTAAGTGCCCTATTCCCCCGCGCCGGCGGCCAGTATGTTTACTTAAAAGAAGCCTATAATCCCCTCATCGGCTTTTTGTACGGCTGGAGCTTTTTCACCGTCATCCAGACGGCCACCATCGCCGCCGTGGGGGTGGCGTTTGCCAAGTTCACCGCCTACCTCCTGCCCTTCCTCAGCGAGGATCGGGTGGCCCTGCGCATCGGCTCTTTGGCGGTATCGCCGGCCCAACTGCTCTCAATCGGGGTCATTACGTTGCTTACCTACATCAATACCCGCGGCATCAAAAGCGGCAAGATGATCCAGACCACCTTTACGCTGGCCAAGCTCCTGAGCATCTTCGCCCTGCTGGCTTTCGGGCTGACCGCCTTCAATGCCGACGTATGGCAGGCCAACTGGAGCCGCCCCTGGAGCCTGCAGCCCCTGAACCCCGGCGGCGGCACGTCGGCCTACACCACCATGGCCGCCCTGGGCGCCATCGCCGCCGCCATGGTGGGCACCATCTTCAGCAGCGACTCGTGGAACAACGTCACCTTCATTGCCGGGGAGGTGCGCAACCCCAAACGCAACATCGGCCTCAGCCTGTTTCTCGGCACCCTGGTGGTGACCCTGCTCTATATCGCTACCAATATGGTGTATACGGCGGTGCTGCCCCTGCACGAAATTGCCACTGCCGACAAGGACCGCGTGGCGGTAACGGCCGCCCGGAATATTTTCGGCAATGCCGGCACCATCACCATCGCCCTGATGATCATGGTCTCCACCTTCGGCTGCAACAACGGCATTATCCTGGCCGGCGCCCGGGTGTATTATACCATGGCCACCGACGGCCTGTTCTTCAGAAAGGTGGGCACACTGAATAAAAATGCGGTTCCCGGCTATGCCCTCTGGATGCAGTGCCTCATTGCCTGCGGCTGGTGCCTGAGCGGCCGCTATGGCGACCTGCTCGACATGATCTCCTTCGTGGTGGTGGGCTTTTACATGCTGACCATCGCGGGCATCTTCGTCCTGCGCAAAAAGCGCCCCCATGCCGACCGGCCCTACAAGGCGTTTGGCTACCCCGTGCTGCCCATCCTGTACATCCTTATGGGTCTGGCCTTCTGCAGCCTGCTGATCGTGTACAAGCCCAAATTCACCTGGCCGGGCCTGATCATCACGCTCCTCGGCATCCCGGTCTATTACCTGGCAGTAGCCACCTCACCCCCGGCCCCTCTCCATCTGGAGAGGGGTGCCCAAACCAGCAGCTGATCCTACTGGTGGGGACAAATAAGTAATCCTAAAAGCAGAAAAGCCTTTTCCAGATCGGAAAAGGCTTTTCTGCTTTTAGTTATTTCCTACTACAAACCAGTAGAAAAAGATTCAAGTTCGGGCACCCCTCTCCAGATGGAGAGGGGCCGGGGGTGAGGCTATAACTCATTGCTGTTGCGGTTGGGCGGATCTACGGCCAGCAGGTTTTTGACGAAGAAATCCCGCTTCTTCTTGCGGCCATAAGGGCCGCCGTCGCCATGGCCCATGCCGGGGACGGTCAGGAAGTCGAAGGATTTACCTGATTGGATCAGGGCATCAGCCAGGCGGTAGGTCGATTCGGGCGGCACGTTGGTATCGGCCTCGCCCACGATCAGCAGCACCTGGCCCTGCAGCTTGTGCGCATTGGTGATGTTCGATTGCTCGTCGTAATGGCTGGCCACGGGGTAGCCCATCCACTGCTCGTTCCACCACTGCTTGTCGATGCGGTTGTCGTGGCAGCCGCAGGCCGACACGGCGGCCTTGTAAAATTCCGGGTGGAACAGCAGGCCGCCCATGGCATTCTGTCCGCCGGCGGAGGTGCCGTACAGGCCTACGCGGGAAGTATCTACATAGGGATATTTATCCGCCAGTGCCCTGATCCAGGCGATGCGGTCGGGGAAGCCCGCGTCGGCCAGGTTCTTCCAGCACACGTCATGAAAAGCCTTGGAGCGGTTGGCCGTGCCCATGCCGTCGCTTTGCACCACGATAAATCCCAGCTCGGCCAGGCTTTGCATCTCGCCGTAGCTCATAAAGCTTTTGGGCACGAAGGCATCCTGCGGACCGGCATAGATGTTTTCAATGACAGGGTAGCGCTTTTGCGGGTCGAAGTTGCGGGGGCGGCAGACCACGCCCCAGATGTCGGTCTGGCCGTCGCGGCCCTTGGCACGAAACACCTCGGGCAGGCGGATGCCGGTAGCCAGGTAAGCCGAGATGTCGGCCTTTTCCAGCTGCATCACCAGCTTGCCGTCGGCCGTGCGGCGCAGTTCGGTCACCGGCGCCACGTGGGGCTGCGAGTAGGTATCGACAAAATATTTGCGGTCGGGCGAAAACGTTACCTGGTGGTGGCCTTCGGCGGGGGTCAGCTCCACCAGTCCTTTGCCGTCCAGCCCAACGCGGTAGTAATGGACATTGTACGGGTCTTCGCCTGGGTTGCGGCCGCTGGCGGAGAACCAGACCTCGCGTTTCTTTTCGTCCACGCTGTCGACGTTGCGCACCACCCATTCGCCTTTGGTAATAGGCTTTATGGCGGCCGACAGGCCGTCCACCAGGTACAGCTGGCGCCAGCCGTCCTTTTCGGTCAGCCAGACGATCTCGTTGGTGTTTTGCAGGTAATGGGTAAAGATGCGCTGCTCGTAAATGAAGGTGTTGGTCTTTTCCTCCACGATGTTGCGGGTGGCGCCGGTGAGGGCGTCCACTTCGATGATGCGGAAGCGCTGGTGGCCACGGTCGGCCTTTTCGTACGTAAAGTAGCGGTTGTCGCTTGGACGCCAGCGGGGGTAGGGCATGCCCAGAAAATCGTGCTTTTCGGTCTGCACCTTCAGGGGCTTGCCGCCCTGCAACGAAAACACGAACATTTCGTAAGAAGTGAATTCATCGCCCGGCTGCGCATACCGCTGCGACTTCAACTGCCCCCGGGTGGTGTTGGCCACGGAGCTCAGGACGTAGTACACCTCCTTTTGCTCGCGGGGATCGATGCGGTAGCCGAGAAAGTATTTGCTGTCGGGCGACCAGATGATGGAGCCATAGGGCCGCTCTTTGGTGCCGTCGGTGGTGAAGCGCTGTTCGGCGCCGCCCGCCTTCGGGCGCAGGTATACGTCGTGGTCTTTGATGAAGGCCACCCACTGCTGGTTGGGCGAAACGCTGTCGCCTTTGATGTAATTGAGGTTCCAGCGGCTGTAGGGCCTAAAGCCGCTGCCGTAGGCTCCTCTCCTGCCCGGGCGGTCGTCATCGGCTTCCACGGGACGGTCCAGGGCAGAACAGGCATAGGTGGTGAGGTCGCACTTCCAGTATTGGTCGTTCAGGCGGAAGGTGATGGCTTTCCCTTCGAACGCCAAATCTGACAGGCGCAGCCTGCTGCCGTCCACCGGTTTGCCGGAGGCCTTGGCAAGAGCGCCCGCCAGACGGGTGGCGTCGAAGGCCGGCTGCTTTTTGCCGGTGGCGGCATCCACGTAGATGTATTCGGCGGTGCTGTCCTTCAAAAAGTTGCGGTACCAGAAGCTTCTGCCGCCGGCCTGCCAGTGGGCCTGCACGCCGGTCTTGAATACGGTATTTTTGGCCACGCTGTCCATCAGGGCGGCCTGGCGGTAGCGGTCCAATATCTCGGCATGCGAGGGGCGGTAAGCGGCCATGGCGGCCGGTGCCGGCGCCTGGTCGGCCAGGGGGCCGGACTGCGCCTCCGCAGCGCCCGCCAGGGCGGTAAAGAAACTGAGGGTGAGTGCTAACTTTTTATGATGCATGGTTCGAACGGTTTATAGATGATCCAGGTAACAATTTTTTGAAATTACCCTCATTGCGCCAAGGGCAATTTACCTTTTTTAACTCCTGTTGGTTAAGATTTGACTTTTTCACCGTAAGAAAATAAAAATGGGCGTACGCCATTCCCGTGCCCGGGAGATGACATACGCCCATTCATAAAAAAGCATTTTCTCTTTTAGCTTACTTCGACGCTACGCCTTTCCAGCTTTTGTCTTTTACCCGCAGTACCGATATGGACAGGGGTTTGAACTCCATTTCATATTTTTCCGAAATACCGGTAAGGGCGGATTGCTGCGGCACGTACTTCTGCGGCTCGTCGAGCGAATTCTCGGCCTCGTCCGATTCGGCGGAGAGCGTGTACAGCCGGGCGGAAGCGCCGGGCTGCAGGCCGTTGAACTGCAGGGTGGTCTTGTACGGCTGCTGCGAGGCATTCACCACCTTTACGATCACGTCGCCGGTCTGCTGGTCGCGGCCGGCAATGCTGAAGAACTGCTGCGGCTCTGTATAGGTCATGAGCAGCTGGCCATCGAGGTAGCAATCCACCTTGTCGAGGCCCACCTCCAGGGTAATGTCGTACCAGCGGCCCGTTTCGATGGGCGCAGGCAGCCGTTTCTGGGCGTTCAGGTCGGCCACGTTCATGCCGCCGCTTACCGATTCGAAGACCGCGTTGGCATTCACATACGAGCCGATATGGGCCCGCAGCATGCTGTTGTCGTCCTTCACGGCAAAGGGAATGATAAAGGCATTGGTGGCCTTGCTGGTTTTCCGGGCCTTTACCTTCAGGGTGTAGGTATCGAACTTTTTGCCGGCCAGCCAGGCAAAGCGCTGCGCTCCCATGGCCGTCTGCGCCAGGGCGCTGTCCTTCACCACCCAGGTGCCCCTCACCTTTTTCCATTCGTCGGAGCGGTTGATGAAGTCGCTGGCGTACACCACCTTACCGTCCTGGATGATTTGCAGGTCCTTGAATTCCGATTCGGTATCCCAGGTAGCCAGGCCCACGCTGCCGCCGAACAGGGGCACCTTTTTGGCGGGCGGCGCCACCCTGGTTTCGGTGCGGAAGTTCCGGTCGGAGCGGTGGTCGTTGAATAATTTGATGGTGTAGTACGAAATACGGCCGAAGCTGCGGGAGGCGTCAAAGTTGATCAGGTTCACCGGCCAGTCCACGTCGTTGACGTTCACGAACAGGGGCGCATAACTGGACATCTTCACCAGGTCGCCGTTGCGCTCCATGGCCATGATGTAGACCGCGTCGCTCAGGGCGGCCCGCATGTTGCCGCGGCCCACGCCGGAGTTGGTGGCGTATTCGCCTACGTACATGTCCCAGTCGCCTCTTTTGTATTTGTCAAAATGGTCGTAGTTGCGCATCGACCAGTTGGCGGCCTTGTAGGCGTGTTCGTCGGCAAAGTCCACGTGCTGCATGCTGTCGAGGGTGCGTTTGTTCACATCGCCGATGCCCATGCTGGCCAGGATCTTCAGCTGCGGGTATTTCTTCTTGATGGCATCATAGAACCAGTTGTAACGGCGGGCATAGCGGGGGCCCGACTGCTCGTTGCCGATCTCGATGTATTTCAGCGGAAAGGGCTGCGGATGACCGTTGGCGGCGCGCACCCTGCCCCATTTGGAGGTGGCGGGCCCGATGGCGTACTCGATGCCGTCGAGGATGTCGGTGATGATGGAGTCCACGCCTTCGTCGGGGATAAAGGTGCCGCTGCGCATCTCGCAGCCCACGCCGGCATTGAACACGTAGAGGGCGTCGGACTTGATGTCCTCGCAAAATTGCAGGAACTCGTGGTAGCCAAAGCCGTCGCTGGACCAGTAACCCCAGGGGCTGTAGGTGCCGGGGCGCTTTTCCACGGGGCCGATGCTGCGCTTCCAGTTGGGCGCGCTTTCGACGTTGATGCCTTCGACGAAACAGCCGCCCGGCCAGCGGATGAAGGAGGGCTTCAGGTCGGCCAGGTACTGGGCCAGGTCGGCCCGCATGCCGTTGGGCCGGTTCTTAAAGGTTTTGGCGGGGAAGAGCGACACGTGGTCCAGCCAGACGGTGCCGGTGCCGCCGAAGTTCACCAGGAACTTCGCCTTCGCCTCGTCGGCTGTGGCTTTGAGGGCGCAAGTGTATTTCTTCCAGTCCGCGCCGCCGAGGGAGGCGAATTTGTAACTGCCCAGGACGGCGCCGTCGGGGCCTTGCAGCGAAACGGTCAGCGGTCCTTTGTAGCCCGCGGTACGGGCATAAAAGGTCAGGTTGTAGGTATCGCCTTTGGTGGTGCGGATACCCCAGAAGCCGTCGTTCACCAGGTTGTTCTTCCCGGCTGCGTCGAGGCGGTTGACGGATACTTTCAAAGAATTGGGCGTGGCTGCGTTGAGGGGCTTTTCCTGCGTCAGCGCCAACTGGATATCGGCCCCTTCGCCGGCCTGCAGCGACCAGGCGGGCCAGGGGTTGCTGATGCCCCAGCGCATGCGCCAGCCGTTGGGACTGTTATCGCGGGAAGCGAAATGCGGGCTGCGGTTGGGAATCAGGAAGCCGTTTTCCAGGCTGGTGGCCGGCGGCAGGCGCGACTCCTCGAAGCCGCGGTTCTGAATGAGTTCGGCGTACAGACCGCCTTCGCCGCCATGGCTGATCTCTTCGAAAAAGATGCCGTGGAGCGTGGGTTCCACCCGGGCGCCCAGCTGGCCGGCATCGATGGTGATGGTGGCTTGTTGCTGGCTGTGCGCCGCGGCAAAGGACAGCAGGCAGGCAGCAGCCAAAGAAGATATTTTTTTCATCGGGAAAAATATTAGGGTCAATAGACAATGTTTTACGTTGGCCTGCGTAAAACCTCTCCCCCGGTCTCTCCTTTGGCGAGACCGGGGGAGAGGTTTTATACCTACTTCACTACCCATTCGTGCACGCCGGTCGAATGCTTTTCGGGCAGCTGCACTTCCAGGCGCAGGGCGGTGGTTTTAACGGGCTCGAAGGAAACAGAGTTGAATTTGTCTTTGGCAGTTTCATAAGCGGTGGTGGGAGTTACGGGCACCCACTCGCTGTCTTTTTTATACAATATTCTCCAGGAGGACGGCAGGCGGCAGCCGCCGAAGGGACTGTCGTCGTACCAGTACACCTGCGCCTGGGAAACGGTCTGTTCCCGGGCGAAGTCGTACTGCATCCACTCCTTCGTATTGTTCTTCGGCCACCAGTGCTGGTAGGTGTTGTTCTGGTCGGCCGAGTTCATGGGCTCCACCTGGTCGTTCACCCCCATGTTGGCGCGGGCATTGGGCGAAGAGGACGTCACCTTGCTGGTGGCGGCAATGGTGGGCGCCGGCTTGGGCTTGGCGGCAGACTCCTCGTAGGGGATCCATACCATCATCTCGCCCGGTCCGCGGTTGTTCCAGGTGTAGTACGGGATGGCCGTCACCTCCTGTTCGGACTTTAGAAGGGCATCGGTATTCAGCTGGCGTTTGGCGCTGGAGCCACGGGCGGTAAGCACCAGGGCGCCATTCATAAAGTCTTTTTTATAAGCGGCGGTGAAGGGGGCGTCCCTGGCGACCATAATGTTCTGCACCAGGCTGTCCTTGTTGTCAAAGCCTTCGAGGCAGAACATCAGCGGTCCGCGCTGCAGGGCAAAGCGGCCGTTGTCGTCCTTTACGTTCTCATGGGCCAGCACTTTCTCCACTTCCATCGGCAGGTCCAAAACGACCTTGTCACCTTTGGACCATTTGCGGTTCAGCACGGCATAGCCTTTTTCCATTTTATAGGCTACGGGCTTGCCGTTCAGCAACAGGGTTACCGGGCGCTTGCCGGCGTCCAGGAAGCGGTACAGGTCGCCGGTCAGGGGCTGCTGCTGCGCCCAGCCGGGAATGCGGATGCGCAGGGTGAAGGCGCTGCTTTTGGCGGGCTCCAGCGCCAGGGCCACCTTGCCTTCCCAGGGATACTCGGTTTCCTGCTTGATCTTCACGTCGCCGCCGGGCAGCTGGACGGTGGAGGTATTGCTCATGAACAGGTTGACGTACAGGTCGTTCTTATTTTTCGCATATACATAGCCGGGAACCGACGGCAAAAAGCGGGTCATGTTGGAGATGCAGCAGGCGCAGCCAAACCAGGCGCTGCGCTGGTGCTGCCCCATGGAGGCCAGCGGGTTGGGATAAAAGAAGCGGTTGCCGCTCAGGGAAATGCCCGACAGCAGACCGTTGTACAGCGTGCGCTCCAGCACGTCGATGTACCGGGCATCCCCGTGCAGCAGGAACATGCGGCTGTTCCAGTACACGTTGGCAATGGAAGCGCAGGTTTCGGCATAGGCCGACATATTGGGCAGCTGGTAGGCTTTGCCAAAGGCTTCGCCCGCCCCGGTGGCGCCGATGCCGCCGGTGACGTACAGTTTTTTGCCCACCACATCGCCCCAGATGGCGTCGATGGCTTTCAGGTAACGCTGGTCGCCGGTGAGGGCGGCAATGTCCGCCATGCCGGTGTACATGTAGGTGGCCCGGACGGCATGGCCGACGGCCTCGTTCTGCTCCACTACTTTCTTGTTGCCCTGGTGATAAGCCGCCCCTTTGGGCCCGCGCACGTCCAGGAAAAACTTGGCCAGGTCGAGGTATTCTTTTTTACCGGTGGCCCGGTACATCTTGGCCAGGCCCAGTTCCACGATCTGGTGGCCGGGATAGTGTTCCACCTTGCCCCAGCCAAAGTCTTTTACCAGCAGGTCGGCGTTTTTGATGGCCACGTCGAGCAGGCTGCGCTTGCCGGTGGCCTTGTGGTGGGCCACGGCGGCTTCGAACAGGTGGCCCGAGTTATACAGCTCGTGGCTCAGGTCCTCTTCCTTTTCCCAGCGTTGGGCGCCCAGCCAAGGGTGCGGCCTGGCGGCCTTGACCGAGCGGAAGGTGTACAGGTAGCCGTCGGGCTCCTGGGCCGCCGCGATGTGGGAAATCAACGTATCGAGGTAGGCCGCAAGCCGCGGATTCGGCTTTACCTGCAGGGCATAGGAAGCGCCTTCGATGACCTTGTAAATGTCGGTATCGTCAAAAGGGTATTCGGTCAGCTTGTCCCCGGAAAGCTGGTGGGCCGCCCGCAGGAAGTTGTCGATGCGGCCGGTGGTACGGCATTTGTCCAGCACGTAGGGGATGGTGACGCTGGCATTCATTTCCATCTTGGGCGTCCAGAAATGATCATGCACGTGCACCTGGGTAAAATCCACGGGCTGAATGGGGTAGTCGGCGCCTTTCTGGGCCAGGGCCACGCCGCCGGAGAGCAGCACGGACGCCAGGCCCAGGGCGGCCTTCTTGGTTCTATGTAAAAGCATATTTATAGGATCGTTTGTCAATTACTTTTTCGCGGCAATATTGATCTTGTTCGTAATGATCCAGGTACCGCTGACGAAGGGCACGCCGTCGCTGGGGTACAGGCGCACGCCGAACTCGGGGTTGAGGTTCAGGTTCATGTCATTTTTGGTATCCGGGATCCGGTACGAACAGGTGTAGGCGTTGTTCAGAGTGAACAGCGGGAAGGTAGGCGTTTTGGCCGGGTATTCCTGCACAAAGGCCGTATCGGTCTTCACCACCGGGTAGTAGGGATCGAACTGGCCGAAGTGGTAGCGCAGGTTGGTGGGCAGGCTTACGCGGGGGAGCACCTCTCCTGCATTGGGGTTGAAGACCATGCCGTTCTTGTCCACGAACTTGATGATCACCCGGTTGGGACCGTCCAGGCGCTGGGCCGTCACCGTAATGGCGGCGGCGGGCTGGTTGGCAAAAGTCAGCTCCTGGTTGGGCGTGGAGGTGCTCAGGAACTGGCGGGTGATGGAGGAAGGCACCGAAGGCGTAATGCGCACCTTGGCGATGTTGTTCATGACGATCTTGCTGCGCACGTTCGACACTTCGATGTCGAAGTCGTAGGTGCCGGTATCCACGAAGGCCGAGGCGGGGGTTACCTCCAGGCGGCCGCCGACGGCATTCACGTTAAAGGGTTTGTACAGGGCGGTTCCCAGCTTGGTTTTCAGCTGGTCGAGGGTGGTGTCGGTGGAACGCACTTCCGCTTTGTACACGGCGATCTCGTATTCTTTGGTCAGGGCCTCCACCGACTTGCCCGACAGGCTGCGGATGGCCAGCAGCTTTACCTGTAGGGGCTGGGAGGAGCCGTCGGCCTCCAGCGGGGCCGAGGTGGTCACCCTGCCTTTGACGGCCGTAAAGGGATTGGCCCGGTAAAAGAGCTTGTTGCTTAAAAAGCCTTCGTGCACTTTGGAGCAGCCGGCAAAAGCCGTTGCCATCAGGCTTCCGAAAAGTATATAGCGAAATTTCATGTGACAAGTTTTAAGAATGAAGGAAGGATACGGGGCCGCTTAGAACCGTACAAACGGATGGGTGTTGGCCAGCACGTGCAGGGTTTTGGCGCCGTTGGCCGTTTGAATGCCCGTGGTCTGGCACAGCACTTTTATATCGATCTCGCTGGCCGGCGGCACGGTTCCGGGCTCGTCCAGCGTGCCCCGCACTTTTACCAGGTACAGCAGGTAGGTGGGCGCATTGGTGCGCTCGGTGTAGGTATTGGCGGTTTGCAGCTCTTTAAAAACGCCCATGGCAGTCTTGCCCAGGCTGCTGTATGCCTGCGGCAGTTGCGCGGGCAGCTCCTGCAGGGAGAGCTTTTCCGAGAACATATACTGGCGTACCGAATCGGCCGTGATGTACTTGTACAGGCTGTCGAGGGAATAGTCGGCGGCAGCGTTGGTGGCCTGCCGTTCCAACCTCCGGTCATCCAGGTACCTTTTGATGGAATAATCGGTGGGGGCGAAAAAGGTAGCCGAATTATTCACTTCCTCTTTCAGGTTGTATTTGTCGATCACCTGCACCAGGGTGTCGAACAGTTGCCAGGGATGCTGCTTCAGGTAGTCGTACGTGCTCAGGGGCGTTTTCGGATCGTGCACGCCGCTGTCGGTGAGGTAGTCGGCCTTTTTGCAGGAAACTGTCAGCAGCAGCGCTCCGATAAAGGGCAGGATCAGTCGGGAATATCTTTTCATAAAGAAGTTTTGCGGTGGTTACATTTTATCACTCCAGAAAGGGGTTTGGGCCAGCCCGGGATTGACCTGGATCAGGATGGGGTCGATAGGCCAGTAATACTTGCCGGCCTGGAACTGGGCGTCGTCCATGCGGTTGATGCCGGTGCTGCCGTTGAATTTCAGGATGCCGGTCTTGCGGCCCAGGCGCACCAGATCGTAAAAGCGGTGGCCTTCCAGGAACAGCTCGCGTCCTCTTTCGTCGATAATGGCCTCGAACAGGTTGTTGTCGGCGGCGGCGGAGGCGGATACGTTGTTCAGTGCCCGGATTTCGTCCAGGATGGTGCGGGCCTCGCCGAAAGCGCCCGTGGCGGCCAGGGCTTCGGCCTTCAGCAGCTTGATGTCCGGCAGGCGGAAGATGATCATGTTGTTCAGGCTGATGGGCGAGGTATTGTTCGGACCCGTGTATACGATATTGGAATACTTGATGGTGATGGGATCGGAAGTACCCCAGAAAGCGAAACCGTTCTTGCGGCGGTAGTCGTTGCTGTCGGCATTTTCGGGGAAAAAGCCGCCCAGGGTTACGCGGTCCAGCGGGAAGTGCACATTGTTGTTCTGTCCCACCAGGTAGGGCGCCTTCAGGGTACGGAAAGCCACGTTGTTGATGATGGTGCCGTAAGCGGTGCTGCCGCCGGCGCCTTCGTTGTTGGCGTTCTGGGCGATCTCGAAAATGCCTTCCGAAGAATTGCCTTTGAAGATGCCCAGGTAGCCGGTGCCGGTGCTGCGGTTGGCATAGGAGTAGCCGCCTTTGGCGATCACGGAGTCAGCGGCCGGGATCACTTTGGCATAATCGCCCTTCCAGGCCTGCACATGGGCCAGCAGCGCATAGGCGGCGCCGCGGCTGACGCGGATGGCACGGCTGCTGGTAGCGCCGGGCTTCCAGGTCATTTTGGCAATGGCCGCTTCCAGGTCCCTGATTACCAGGTTCAGCACCTCGGCCTGGGGGCGGCGGGGCAGTTGCTCGGCCTTGGCCGCGTCTTCCACCGACTCGGTCACCAGGGGCACGTCGCCCCATACGCGGGCCATGTAGAAGTAGGTGAAAGCGCGCAGGAAGTACGCTTCACCCAGCAGCGCATCCCTGGCCTCGGCCTTGTTGGCCGAAGTGAATTTGTCCACGGGAACCTCCGGGATATATTTCAGGCAACGGTTGGCCTGGTCGATGGCGCGGTAGAAGTTGTCCCAGCGGCGCAGGCGGATCATGGCCCGGTGCAGTTCGGTGGGGGCTACGAAATAGTTCCACTCCATGCGGTTCAGTTGCTGGTAATCTTCCCCGGCAGCCGGCACCACGAATTCATCGGTGGCAAAGTCGCCGTAGTAGTAATGGGCAAAACCCATTTCGTTCAGGGCGGTACGCACCAGGGCGTACGTACCGGCGATGGAATTGTTGGCCTCACCCTCGGTGGTCCAGAAGTTCTGGTCGGTGGCCTGGTTGATGGGTTTGCGGTCGAGGAATTTCTGGCAGGAACTGAACACGCCTGCCACCGCAAAGGAAAGTATGGTAGCGAAGAAAATTCTTTTCATGATGCTTGTTTTTAAAATTGAACATCTAAGCCAAAAGTGAATTTTTTCGGCAGGGGATAATCGTTGCCGTTGGTATATCCGTCGGGGGAAACCAGCTCGGGATCCGGCACGGTGGCATTGTAAAACACACGCAGGTTATCCATGACGCTGTACACGCTGAGGCCTTTGAGTCTTAATCTTTTCGCCACTTTTTCGGGGAACGCATAACTGAGGTTTACGTTCTTGATCCGGAAGAAGGAGGCATCCTCGATAAACATGCTCTGGGCGATATGCCATTTGTCGATGTTGTTACCGAACAGGGAAGGGAAATAGGCCTTATCGCCGGTGTTGCGCCAGAAATCCAGCCCGCCGAAATCTGCTGCCGGCCCGGAGTTGGGGCCCCAGTTGGTGAAGGGGGCGCTCGCAGATCCGTTCAACTTATCGGACAGGTAGCCGTTCCACAACTTCCGGCCCTGGATAAAGGTGCAGAGCACGCTTACATTGAAACCTTTGTAGCCCAATTGGTTGATGATACCGCCGTATACCCTTGTTTGGGGGTCGCCCATGTTGATCTTGTCGATGTTCTCGATGTTGTAATCGCCGTTCACATCACGCTTGGCGCCATCGCCGGCGCCGAACATATTGCCGCCGAACCATTTGACGCGCTGACCGGTCAGCGGATCCACCGGCACATCGTCAACGCTCGGATAGATCTGCGGAATATCCCAGGCCAGGAAGCCGTACAGGGGCTGGCCGATGGTGAGGGTGCGCTGCAGCCAGGGTTGGCCGAAGACAAAATCGCGGTTGCCGGCCGGCAGCTTGGTCACCATGTTCTGGTTGAAGGCAATGTTGAAGGTTGTATTCCAGCGGAAGGACGACTTCGGCGCCAGGTTGCGGGTGGTCAGGGTCAGCTCCACGCCCTGGTTGCGCACATCCACGTAGTTGTTCTTGGCGGTGGTGTAGCCGGTGGTGGTGGGCACGGGGATATTGAACACCAGCTCGCGGGAGTCTTTGATGTAATAATCCGCGGCCAGGGTGATGCGGTCCTTGAAGAAGCCGGCATCCAGGCCGAAGTTCGACTGCGGCGTTTTTTCCCAACTGATGTTGGCGGCGGGAGCGGCAGCACCATAATTCGGAGTTACGGCCGTCGTACCGTTGTAGGTAATGACGTTGCCGGCGGCACCTGAACCCAAAGACGAACCGGCATAACGCACGTCGGTGATCAACTGGCGGTATTGCTCGTAGTAGCCGCCCGGGTCGCGGCCGGTGAGGCCGTAGCTGGCACGCAACTTCAGGAAGGAAACAAGGGAACGGAAGCGGTCGAAGAAAGGCTCCTCGGACACGTTCCAGCGGGCCGACACGGCCGGGAAGGAGCCCCAGCGGCTGTCTTTGGAATAGCGTGAAGAAGCGTCCCGGCGGTAACTTCCGTCCACACCGTACTTTCCTTTATAATCGTAGCCCACGCGGGCGAAGGCCGATACGCGGCTGCGGTCTTCAAAGAAGGTGGAAGCACTGAGCGAAGGGCCGGCAGGAACACCCTGCACCATCTGGATGGCGTCGAAGGGAATGCCGTTCGCCTGGATGTTCGTGCTGTTGATGGTATTTTCCTCCACGCCCTGACCAATGAGACCTGTAAACGTATGGTCGTTGATTTCTTTGGTATACGTCAGGTAGTTCTCGATCTCCCACCGCCGGCTGTTGGAAGAAGAATGAATAGCGTCGGACCGGTTGTTGGTAGTGACGCTGCGGTGCCGCAGGTAATCGCGGCGGCCGAAGTTATAGTTATAGGAAAGCGAGGAAGTAAAGGTCAGTTTCGGAAGAAGTGTGGCGATCAGCCGTGTATTTCCGTTCACCGAGGTGGTGCGGTCGTCGTCGCGCACGCCTTCGTTCCTGCCTTCGTAGTTCTTTTTCACTTCGTCGGTGATCTGCCAGAAAGAGGAAGGGAAGTTGGAAACGGTAAAGGGGTAAATGTTGCCGTTGCCGGGTCCGTGCGTCGCCTTGGTCAGACCGACATACAGGTCGGAAGTCACTTCAATGCCTTTATAGGGCTTCACCGATAAAAACAGGCGGGGCGTGGAGCGGGTGAGCGAGTAGCCGCGCATGATGCCGTCTTCCTGGTAGCGGTTCAGCGAAATGCGGTAGGCAAAGCGCTCTTCGGCGGCGCCGATGTTCAGGTCCACGTTTTTGATCAGGGCGTTGCGCAGGAACAGGCCCTGCCAGTCCACGTTGTTGTTGAAGGCGGGGTTAAGACTGTCGGTCAAAAACTGGCTGATGCCCCCCAGTTGCGTATAAGTGCCGCCGGCTTTCAACAGGTCCATCTTTTTCCTTCTTTCATCGGCACCTACCAGCACCGGCTTCATAGCCGGCTTGGTGGACAGGCCCGCATAGGCCGACACGCGGAACTGGGGACGGCCGCCCTTGGGGCGCTTGGTTTTGATGATGATCACGCCGTTGGCCGCACGGGCGCCGTAGATGGCGGCCGCGGAAGCGTCCTTCAGCACGTCTACCGACTCGATATCATTGGGGTTGATAGCCTGCAGGGGGTTGGCGTTGCCGTAGGCCGAGCGCACATCGCTCACATCGAACACCACGCCGTCGATCACGTAAAGCGGGGTGCTGATGCCGTTGCCGGAAGCGGCGTCCACGCTGGTATTGCCGCGGATGTTGACGATATTGTTGGCCCCGGGTTCGCCGGAGATGCTCAATATATTCAGACCGGCCACCCGGCCCTGCAGCATCTGGTCGAAGGTGGGATAAGGCACGTTCTCAAAATCTTTTCCTTTAACGGTGGAGATGGCGGCGGTGGCGTTGCGGCGCTGCACCGACTGGTAGCCGATCACCACCACGTCGTCCATGGCGCGGGAGCCTTCCTCGAGGTACACGGCCACATTGCCCTGGCTGTTGATCCGGATCTCCTGTTTGGCAAAGCCTACATAGGAGATTTCCAGGGTGGCATTTTTGTTGGCGACTTTCAGGGTGAAGTTCCCGTTTTCGTCGGTCATGGCGGCCTCGGGGGAGTTTTTCACCTGCACGGTGGCGCCTACAACGGGTTTATTGTCTTTTTTGTCCAGCACTTTGCCGGTGATGGCGGTCTGCCCGTACGCCGCCATGCCCAGGCCAATGTAAAGAAGGGAGGAGACCAGCATTTTTGCCGGCTTTTTAAACGCCCATTTACGCTTCATATCGTTCGATTGTAAGTTGGAGAATCGGTTTCGGAAAGGGCAATAAAGGGCCGGCTCTCCTTTTGGAAAAGGAAAGGCCGGAACAGCATATGCCCCGCATGGTTTGCGTGGTCAGGAACCGATCAAAAGAAAGCGAGCAGGCTCAGCGAGGTAAGCAGGTAGTTCATACGGCAATCGTTGTTTTACTTGTTAAGAATTGATAAGAGGGAGAGAGCGGCGCGTCACCGCGGGTAATTTTCCTATGGCTTTTGTCAAATTTATTCTTAACTAAATAAATTCTCTTACCGCGATTTAGCTGATTCTTACCATATTTTAACCAGCGATAGCGGTTTAGGCGGAACCGTTTTTCGGGCGGGCTGCCGGCCGGATGTTGCGGCCATGGTAGACGTCGGCGGGAATATGGTGCCCGATATACACGCGTTCGAGCAACTGATAGAGCGTGGGGTCGTAGGCGTTCAGGTCATCGGGCGATTGCACCCGGGTGGCGCCGTCATAAAACTCATAGTTGGACCAGAACCACCATTGCGTTCCTTCGGCCCAGTATTCGGCCACGGTATTGATGGCATATTGCCCTTTATAGAGCCCTTTTGATTTGGCAGCCTGATAAGCGGTCTCGATCTCTTTATGCAGCGCCGGATCGGCCGTACGCAGGGCGCCCATGATGTTGTGGCTGAACTCGTGCACCAGGATGTTCTCGCCGTAATAACGGGTGCCGGCGTACCCCAAAAGATTTTCTTCGGCGCAGGAGGTCACGGTGCCGCCCATGCCCCTTGCCCGCCGGTTCCAGTACTCCCGGTCCGAGAGGGAAGCAATGCCGCCGGGTTTGTCATAGTTTTCCCGTTCGCCGGGCGTCAGCCTCGGATCGTTGCGTTCGGGCTTTTTCCAGTGGCGCCGCTCGGGCAGGTCCGTCTCCATTTCGGTTTGGGCCATCACCAGCACCCGGGCCTTGCGGCGCACCAGCTCCTGCCGCACATCCGGCCGTTTTGCCAGCATATAGTTCACAATGTCGCGGGCCATCAGCAGGGCGCCGCCGGGCACCTTCCGCGACGATACAATCGGGATGCCGAAGGCATCGGCATGTTTTTGATAAAACGTATCCAGCCCCAGGGCTGCCGGCGGCGCGGCGACCATGGCCTGCTCGTAAGCCGCTACCAGCGGTGCAGCGGCAGCTGTTTCCGTTACCGGCGCAGCCGCCTGCTTTACCCCGGAACACGACACCAGGAATAGAAAAGGAAGGGCCAGAACTTGCGCGTGTTTCATGCTTGTTTTCATTGAATGGAAGTTACAATTAGGTCTTATAAAAAAAAGCTCCCGCATGCCACAGCAAGCGGGAGAGCGAAATCCGACATCCGAAATGATCATCAGTTATATCCCTGGTTTTGTTTCAGGTTGGGGTTTTTGACCAACTCGGCTTCCGGAAGCGGGAACAGGGCTTTGTAGGCGGCGGAAGGACGGTGGTTGAACCAGGTTTTGGTATGGAACACCCCAAAGCGGATCAGGTCCTGGCGGCGGCGGCCTTCGGCGGCAAACTCCCATCCCAGTTCATCGAGGAAGCGTCCGTATTGGATGTCCGCCCCGCCCTGCTGCTCGGTGATGGTGCCGTTGGCGTTCCAGTAGCCATACTGGTAGGAGCTGCCCTGCGCCAGCTGGGCGCCGGTAACGGTGGCCTTGGCGGGGTTGGACTTGAAGGCCCGCTGCCGCACCTGGGTTACGATCTGGGCGGCTTCGTCGGCCCTGCCGGTCCGCAACAGGCATTCGGCTTTCATCATCAGCACGTCGGCAAAGCGCACCAGCGGATAGTCTACGCTCAGGGCACCGTTAGCACCCGGCTTGATCTCGTATTTGCCGATGCGGAAGCCCTGGTTGCTGGCAGCCAGCGCCAGGCCGTCCACATGCTTCGTATAGTCGATGACCAGCGCACCGGTGGTAGCGTTCATCTGCGGTCCCTGGATCCAGGTATCCTTCAGGCGGCTGTCATCCGGGTCGTAGGTGTTGATGAATTGCGGAACGGCGCAGTTGCCGCCCCAGGGCTGGGCCGCCATGCTGTAGACGAAACGCTGCACGGGGTCCAGGGTTTTCATGTGCAGGTTGAACTGGGTGGCCTGGATCTCATCGTACGGTACCGCCAGCACCAGTTCTTTGGAATTCTGGTTCTCGGTGCGGAAAGGTGCCTTGTAATCCCCTTCCAGCACGTAGCGGTTGGGAGCGGCGGCAATGATGTCGTTGCACTCCTGGAGGCATCTTTCCCATTGCGGCGCGCCGGTATAGACGCCTGCATTCAGAAAAACCTTGGCCAGGATGGCCTTGGCCGCCCACTTGTTAAAACGGCCATAGGTGGTCTTGTCGGCCTCCTCGCTTAACAGGGGAATGCTCTCCGTCAGCTCCTTGACCACGAAGTCGTATACCTGCTGCCGGGTGCTTTGTTTGGGCACCGTAGCGTCCTTGAAGTTGGTGACAATGGGCACGTTGCCGTGGTTATCGAGCAGGTTGTAATAATAGTAGGCCCGTGCCGCTTTCATTTCGGCAATGATGTTTTCCTTGCCGGCCACAACGGGCACCTCGCCGGACTCGATCTGGTAGATCACCCGGTTGGCGTTGTTGATCCCGTTATAGCTGTTGTTCCAAAGGTTGTTGGGCTGGCTCTGCACCTGGTTCCAGGAATGCTGGTGCATGCGCTGGTAGGTACCCCCGTCGTACCAGCCGTTGGGACGGGCAGGGGTTACGATCTCATCGGCCGATTCTTCCTGCAGATCAAAGTTGCCGTGCCAGGAAGCATGCATGGGGCGCAGCACCGTGTACACCGGGGCAATGACGGCGGGTATGTCTTTTTCGGTAGGCTGGAATTCCTCCGCCAGCACGCGGTCGTAAACCGTTTCATCTAATTTGGTGCATCCTCCCAGCGTTGCTGTCACACCCAACAGGGCTATAAAGAAATGAGCTGTTTTCTTTTTCATGATGGCATCAGTTAAAAGTCTTAGAATGTAAAGTTTCCTCCCAGGGTAAACATGCGGGTAGTGGGGTATTTATCGCGGTCGTCGATACCCGGCGACAGGCCCAGGCGGTTTACCTCGGGGTCAATGCCGGAATAACCGGTAATGGTCAGCAGGTTCAGGCCGGCAACGTACACCCGGGCGTTTTTGAGGATCTTGCTGCCCTTTGTATTCAGGGTATATCCCAGGCTGACGTTGTCGATTTTCAGGTGGTCGCCCTGCTCGATGTAGTACGACACATAAGCCAGATCGGCGAAGATGGGCGTTTTGCCGTAAACCGGGTCAAAGGCCGACTTCAGCATGTTGTACTGGTTGATCTTGGGGTTGGCGTAAAACATTTTCTGGAAGTTCAGGATCTGGTAGCCGAAGGCGCCGCGCATGTTGATGTTCAGGTCCCACTGCTTGAACCGGAAGCTGTTGTTCCAGCCCAGGATATGCTTCGGCACGCCGTTACCCAGGACTTTCTTGTCCAGCGGAGTGGAATTCTTCATGGATTTCGGCTTGCCGTCCTCTCCTTCAATGATCCAGGTGGAATCGGCAGCGATATCGACCGACTTATAGCCAAAGAACGTTCCGATGGGGCCGCCCACAAAGTTGCGGTGCGTGCTTTCCTGGATGGGTTCGCCGGTACCGCCTGCGTTCAGGTAGTCGATGGCTTTGGGCGAGATATCCGCCTTCAGCGACAGCAGCGTATTGCGGTTGGTCGAGTACGTGATATTGGAGCTCCATTCGAAGTCTTTCTTTTTCACGGGCAGCACGTTCACCAGCACTTCCAGGCCACGGTTGCGCATCTCCGCCGCGTTGTACAGCATTGAGCCGGACAGGTAGGGCGGCGTGGGCACCGAGTAGTTGTACAGCATGTCACGGGTATCGCGCTGGTAGGCGTCGACGCTGCCGCTGATACGATTGTTCAGCACGGCAAAGTCCAACCCGAAGTTCCATTCCAGTTTCTTCTCCCAGCGCAGGTTGGGGTTGGGGTTGGAGGTGGGAGCGATCTGCTGGATCCAGTTGCCGTTGTACAGGAAACGGGAACCGTAGGTGAGGGTGATCAGCGACAGGTAAGGCGAATTGGGAATGGTACCGGTAATGCCGTAGCCGGCGCGCAGCTTCAGGTCGTTAACGGCCTTCACGTTTTCCATAAATGCTTCCCGGTTGATGCGCCAGCCCAGGGACACGGCCGGGAAGTTGCCCCACTGGTAGTTCTTCCCGAACTTGGAGGAGCCTTCGTGCCGCAGGCTGGCCATAGCCATGTAGCGGTCGTTAAAGGCATAGTTCAGGCGTCCGAAAAAGCCGATCAGCTTCCAATCTTCCTTATTGCTGCTCATGCCGGTGGCGCCCAGCGGCGATACCCGGCCCCTCAGGGCAAAGGCATCGCCGGCGCCCAGGTTGTTGTAGGTAAACAGGTCGGAAGGGAAGTTGGAGTTCTGTGCGGAAAACCCTTCTTCCGCGGCATACTGGTAGCTGTAGCCCCCCAGTGCGGTAATGCGGTGGTCGCCGATCGTGCGGGCATAATCGGTGGTGAATTCCAGCAGCTCGTCGCGGTTAAGGCCGGTGCTGCGGGAAGCACTTCCCGGACGGTTTCCGTCCACGGAGGCCCGGTGGTTCCAGGTTTCGTAATAACCGCTCAGGGCGTTGGTTTTGTTGCCCGACACCAGCAGCTTCATGTTCAGGTCCTTGATGGGCGAAAAGGTCACGCTCCCGTTCAGGCGCAGTTCCGAGATCCGGTTTTCGCCTTGTGTTTCCTCGATGGAGCGCAGGGGGTTGTCGTAGAAATAAACGTTGCGCTCGTACCAGTCGCCGGTGGTGGTATAGATCGGCTCCGTCGGGTTGCGGATCAGGGCCTGGCGGTAGATATAGCTATAGTTAGCACCGGAATAGCTTTTACGCGACCGGTTAATGAGGTTGGCGTTGAATTTCAGCTTGTTGTTGAACATCGAGTGGCTGATGTCCACGCGGGCCACCAGCTGCCGGTTGTCGGACTTTAGGAAGAGTCCCTCCATGTCGCGGTAGTTCAGCGAGGCGGTATAGCTGGTTTGCGCATTGCCGCCCTGGAGCGACAGGTTGTGGGTATGGCTGATGGGGGTGCGGGTGATGACATCGAGCCAGTCGGTGCTGGAGCCGAATTCGTCATTAGTACCGGCCAGGTTGCTGTAGCCCGGCGCGTTGGGGTCTTTGTCCTGGTTAAAGCCGGCTACCCCCTGGGAGGTGAGGCGGCGGTAATCCTCGGCATTCAGGAACTCCATCTTCCGGGCAATGGACTGTACACTGACGTTGCCGTTGTAGGTAAGCACCGGGGCCCGGTTGCCGCCCTTCCTTTTCACGGTAGTGATAAGGATCACACCGTTGGTGCCGCGGGTACCATAGATGGCGGCGGCCGACCCGTCCTTCAATACATCGATGGACTCGATATCTTCCGGTGCTACGGTGTTCAGGCTGCCGGGAATGCCATCGATCAGCACCAGGGGCGTGGAACCGCCAATAAGGCTGTTGGTGCCCCGCAGCTGGATCTGGCTGGCAGCAGTGGGGTCACCGCTGGTAGTGGCCACCGATACGCCCGCCACTTTTCCCTGGATCAGCTGGCCCGCGTCCCGGGCAACGCCCTGGGTAAAATCGTCGGCTTTTACCGTGGCTACGGCGCTGGTCACTTCTTTTCGTTTTTGCGTTCCATAACCGATGACGACCACCTCGTTTAAGTTGGATGCTTCCTTGTTCAACTGGATGCTGATGGAGGTGCGGTTCTTTACGGCGATCTCCTGGGCCGCATAACCGGCATAAGAAACGAGCAGGGTACCGTTGTCGGAGACGCTGAGGCTGAACTTACCGCTGTCGTCGGTAGTGGCGCCCTGTTTCGTGCCCTTCACCAGGATGGTGGCGCCGGATAAGGGTTCATTGGTTTTGGCATCGGTAATGAGACCATTTACCGTGATTACTTTTTTATGATAAGCGGCACCTGGAGTGCGGTAACGGGCATACGCCTGGGACTGTCCCAGCAAGACCCCGGCGGCCAAAAATCGGACAAAGACTTTTTTCATATGCAAGAATCCGTTGTTTAAAAAATGTTTGTTAGACATTTAAAGTTAGAAACAAGGCATTCCTGCGGTGATAAGCATTTTATCAAAGTCTTCCCGGATTTTAACCCTTCCGGGTCTTCTATTTTACTGGCGCAGAATCGCTTAGAAGAAACACTTATTTAAGGCTAAATATGTGGCTACGTACAAGGCCTGACGTAAAACCTCTCCCCCGGTTTCGCCTTGGCGAAACCGGGGGAGAGGTTTTACGCCAGACTGAACAGGAAATGAATATTTACAATTCCTTGCACCTGACTAGTGGCTACGGGGTGAGGTCTCCGGGTAAACCGAAATATAATGCGTGCGCACTTTGTTGGGCGTGGGACTGGCCTGCCCGTTGGAGAGGAGTGTAATTAATTTGGAGGGCCGGGCCGGCATATGGCAGTCGATGCAGTTTTGGGTAATGGAAGCACCCAGGGCGGGTGCCATCTTGCAGAAGTTGTGCGCCGCCTCGCTGTGGCAGGTCATGCAGCGCTGCGAAAAAGCAGCCAGGTTGTCCCGCTCCTTTACGTGCGGATCGTGGCAGGTGGCGCAATCCATCGTTTTACTTTTTATAAAACATTGACTGGCCGTCAGCAGCTGGTACTGGTTGCCGTGCACGTCTATATCGGCCACATTCACCGGGGCGGCCGGCGGGAAAAACCGGTTGGCCAGCGTGTCACCGGGGCGGAAGGCGAAGGTGGACCGGCGGGTGGCCTGCAGGCCCGAATGGCAGACAGCGCACCCATCGAGCTTCATCTGCCTCGATAAGGAAGCATAGGTTTTGATGAACTTCGCCTGCTTTTCCTGCGGATGCTCCTCATGGTAATCCACGTGCCGGGCCGCGGGCCCGTGGCAGCGCTCGCAGTCGATGCCGTATACGATTTTCTGCCGGTCGAAATGATCGATATAAAATTCACCGGCCGGCTCCATTGTGGTCCGCTTGATATAGGAGCTGTGGCACTCGAAGCAGCCGATGGGAATGTTGCGGTCGAACCGCACCTGGCGGGGCGGGTAATTGGGACTGTTGGCCCAGCTGTGCGCCGGCACGAAATAAGAGACCGGGAGTTGGAACACCTTGTCGTCGTACCAGTACAAAAAGGTCTGGGCCTTGCGTCCCGAGCCCACGACGATATCGAAGCGGCTGGCCTGCTGTTCCTGCCCCTGGCTGTAGGCCACCTGGTACAGGGCGCTGTCGCGTTCCTCCATCGCCACCTTTACGCCGGGCCGGTAAACATATTCATTGTGCGGGGCGGCAAAACTGCCGCCGATGGCGCTCTTCGAAGCGATGGCGGAGGTCTTGTTGTGGGCGGCATCTAAATAAGAAGTATGAATATCCTTATGGCAGCGGGCGCAGGCGGCGGCGCCCGCAAAGGCAGAGCCCCGGGGGTCGGTACCGGCCCTCTTTTTCTGCATGCACTGCGAAAACAGGAGGATGAGGCCGAATAAAAGAAAACCGGCAAAGAAGATGCGTCTGTTGGTGTGAAACATAGGGGGCAAGCGATGGATGAAAGATAGGAGAATTAAAGGGCCAAAAAAAGGATTGATCCCGGGGGACCAATCCTTTACCATAAAACCCAACGAATGAAAAAAACAATGAATGAAAAAAAGCAATGGGGCTAATGGCCCTTAATTTTTTGCGAGCTGTTCCTGCTTGTAAAATTTCCAGGCCGTTTTGTGCTCCTCCTGCAGGGGCTGGTTAGTGAGGATGGCCCGGATCATTTCCACCGGCATGGCGTTGAGGCGCATGACGGCGTCGTGGTATTGCTTGTAGGTCATCTTGCCGCTGTCGACCAGCTCCTTTTTGAGGGCATAGAACTGGCGGCCGCCGGTGAGGTAGGCCAGTTGGTAGAGGGGCGGGTAGCGGCCCTCGAACGAACGGCGCACCTCTCCTTCCGCATTGGCGCGCTCGTGGCCGACACGGTCTACCAGGAAGTCGATGCATTGCTGCGGCGTCCACTTGCCCATATGGTAGTTGAGCGAAAAGATGATGCGGGCGCAGCGGTGCATGTGCCAGAACAGCATGCCGATGCGGTCCTCGGGTCCCTGGGGAAACTTCATGTCCCACAGCAGCAGCTCCCAGTACAGGGCCCAGCCTTCGGTCCAGAAGGGTGTGCCGAAGTTGCGGTAAGTGCGGTAGCGGCTGTTCATGAAGGCCTGCAGGTTGTGGCCGGCGATCAGCTCGTGGTGCACCGTGGCACGGGAGAAGTGGGGGTTGTTGCCCCGCATGCTCATAAGCCGGTCTTCCTCGCTCATGGTGTTGGTGGGATACGAGATGCTGATCTCGTTGCCGCCGGTAAAGAACGGATTCACCAGCTGGCGCTCGGGCGTCATCATGATCATGCCCCAGGTTTCCTCGGCCAGCGGCGGAATGGTAATGAGGTCGTGCTTTTTTAAAAAGCCCACCGATTCGTTATACAGCTTCAATATGGCTTCGGGCTGCTTGCCGGCGGGCACATAGGTATTTTTGACCTTTTCCAGGGCCGCCTTCCAGTCGTTGCCAAAACCCATTTCTTTGGAAGCTTTGAGCATTTCGGCATCGCACCAGGCAAACTCCCGGTTGGCCTCTTCGATGAGTTCCTCGGGGCTGTAAGGAATCATCTCGTACTGCAGCTGGCGTACCAGCTCCTCGCGGCCCACCGGCTGGCCCACGATGCCGCTTTTGTCGGCGGGACTGATGCCTTTGATCTTGCCTTTGAACAGGCCGGCATAGGCCGTCAGGGCGCTATCGAGCTGCCTGTACGACTGGGGAACCCACCAGGTGAACATCGGGTCGTAGCCGTTGTAGAATTCGTATACGCTTCCCAGTGACTTTTTGATACTGGCCAGGGCGTCGCCGGCCGCGTAGATGGACGGCAGCCCGAGGTTCTTTTCCTCTTTCAGTTTGGCCGAAAGGGCGCCGATCTCTTTGACGGCGGCAAACCATTCCCGCGCCACTTTCTCGGCTTCGGGCTGGGCGCCGCGCCGGCGGCCTTTTTCCAGCGCGTAGATGGAGGGGGCAAAGGGCATCCAGGATTTTATCTTATCGTATTCTTTGGCGTCCTCCGCCGATTGCCGCAGCTTTTCTTTTACGTCGCGGCGGAACAGGATGTAGTCGGCCTTGCATTCCTGCGACAGGGAGGAAAAACGGATGGCGTCCAGCTTTTTGAGGTAATCCTGGTGCAGCTGGTCTAGGCGCTCCCTTTTTTCGGGCGAGCCGCCCTCCTGCCCGCCGCCGCCACGGAAGCTGTTGCTGGCAGGCGAATAAAAGCGCACCAGGGCGCGGTAGTCGGCATTGTAATGCTGTATCAGCTGGGGCACCTCCTGGCAGGGCACGTAGTCGCCGGCCGGTGCCTGCGCCCTGGCCGCGAGGCCGAAGACGGCACCGCAAAGCAGCGTGAATAGTTTTGGATGATTCCGCTTGGTCATAGTATTGTTTTACCGGAATTAAAAATATTAAAGGGCAGAATGCCCCGCCCTAGGAAAAGCGTTCGGGGTCGAAGCGGGAGATGTCTACCGCGGGGCGCTGGCCGTTGGCCAGGGAGGCCACCACCTTGCCCGTGGCGGGACCGAGGCTCATGCCCATCATGGAGTGGCCGCCGGCGATCACCAGGTTGTTGATCTTCCGCGACATGCCCAGGTAGGGCAGGCCGTCCGGCGAACAGGGACGGAAGCCGTACCAGACATCCTTTTCCTGCGGCCGCTCCAGGCGCATGGAGGGGAAGTATTTAGGTACCGACTCGAGGATGCCCTGCACGCGGCGGGGGTTGACCCGGTCGTTTACCGGCCCGATCTCCATGGTACCGCCGTAGCGCATCTGCCCGTTCATGGGCGTGATGGCCACCCGGGCTTCGCAGAGGATGGCCGGGATATTCAGTTTCTGCAACGGACGGCTGTAGGTAAACGAATAGCCTTTGCCCGGCATCAGGGGGATGCCCAGCTTCGCCATTTTCGCCAGCTGCGGCAGCCACGAGCCGCCGGCCATCACCACCAGGTCGGCCTCGTACGACCAGTGCGGGGTCACCACTTTTTTGATTTCACCCCTGCCCATCTCCAGGGCTTTTACGGGGCTGTTCCCGATGATCTTCACGCCGGCGGCCCTCAGGTAGCGCATCAGCTGCGGAATCAGCTGGTTGGGATGCAGGTGGGCATCGCAGCGGTAGTGCACGGCGCCCAGGATATCGAGCTCCGTGTCGGGCTCCAGCTGCTGCACCTGCTGGCGGTCCAGCACGGCCACGTCCAGTCCCATGCCCCGGGCCTTGTGCGCCAGGTGGGCTTCCTCCTCGGCTACCTTGGGCGTTTTGTAATACATCAGGATGCCCTTTTTTTCCAGGGCGAAGTCGAAGCCCGCCTCCTGCTGCCACTCCTCGTACAGGCTTTTGCTATAGAGGTTGAGTGCCAGCAGGGGCGCCGCCGACCCTTCCACGTGGCGGGGGGTGGCGCTGCGCATGAACTTCCATCCCCACGACAGCAGTTCGGGGTTCAGGGAAGGGCGTACGTAAAAGGGGCTTTTGCTGTCGAACATCCAGCGGATGCCCTGGGCCACCATGCCGGGGGCTGCCAGGGGCACAAAATGGCTGGGCACGATCATACCCAGGTTGCCGTAGGAACAGCTGTCGGACAGGTCGTTGCGGTCGAAGACCGTCACTTCCCAGCCGCTTTGCTGCAGGTAGTAGGCGGTACTCAGTCCAATGATGCCGCCACCGATAACGATTGCTTTCATAGAGGGCCTTGGGGTTTGGTTAAAGTACCTGGAATCCGTGTGCGTAGGGATCGTCGTCGTCGATGATGATGGTATTGTAACCGGTGATCATCGCCCATCCTTCAATGCTCGGAACGATAGCGGGTTTGCCGCCGACAGTGGTCTCCTCCTCGATGCGCCCGATGAACTGCGAGCCGATGATGCTTTCGTGCACAAATTGGTCGCCCTTTTTCAGCTTGCCTTTGGCATACCACTGGGCCATGCGGGCCGAGGTGCCGGTGCCGCAGGGCGAGCGGTCGATGGCCTTGTCGCCGTAGAACACCGCGTTGCGGGCATGGGCGCCTTCGTTGATCGTAGCGCCGGTCCACAGCATGTGGCTCAGGCCGTTGATATGTTCGTTCTCGGGATGTACAAAGCTGTATTTTTCGTTCAGGCGCTTGCGGCAAACGCGGCTCCACGAGATCAGCTGGTCGGCGGTAAAATGCTCCATGCCGGGAAAGGCCTCCTGCGGGTCCACAATCGCGTAAAAGTTGCCGCCATAGGCCACGTCCACTTTGATGGTGCCGAGCCCGGGGCAGTCCACCTCCAGGCCTTCGGCTGCCAGGAAGGATTTGACGTTGGTGAGCTTTACGGATTTTACCTTTTTGCCTTCCTGTTTGTATTCGATCAGCACCAGTCCCGCCGGGGCCTCCATGCGCAGCAGGCCGGGGGTTTTGGGGGTCACCAGCCCTTCTTCGATGGCGATGGTGATGGTGCCGATGGTGCCGTGCCCGCACATGGGCAGGCAGCCGCTGGTTTCGATAAACAATACCGCCACATCATTCTGGGGGTCGTGCGGGGGATAAAGAATGCTGCCGCTCATCATGTCGTGGCCGCGGGGCTCGAACATCAGGCCTTTGCGGATCCAGTCGAATTCCTGTAGAAAATGCAGCCGTTTTTCCATCATGGTGTCGCCCTTCAGCAGGGGACCGCCGCCGGCTACCAGCCGCACGGGGTTGCCACAGGTATGCGCATCCACGCAGAAGAATTTTTTAGAAGCCATACTCGGTTTTCATATAGTCGGTGAAACAATCGTGTTGGTGGCAAAATAATGATTTTCACTGAATTATAATGGCGCTGAGGAATTGGCTCATTAGTTAATTGGTTAATTAGGGGGCAGTACTTAGGAGCGACACGCCAACCGTCAGGGCCCAATTAACCAATTAACGAATTAACTAATTCCTCCTGTCCCAGGGCTTCTCTTGTCCAGCGTCCATTCACTTTCCTCAGGAGACCCAACGGATTGCTGTTCTTCAGGGCATCGGGCAGGAGGGCTTCGGGACAGTCCTGGTAACAAACCGGGCGCACGAACCGCCGGATGGCCTCGGCCCCGACGGAGGTGCTGCGGGCATCGGTAGTGGCCGGGAAGGGGCCGCCATGCACCATGGCATGACACACTTCCACCCCGGTAGGCACCCCGTTGAACAGGAGGCGACCCACCTTGCCGGTGAGCGCATCGATGCAGCCGGCGTATTCCTCCAGGTCCGCAGGCGTACCCATGACGGTGCCGGTCAGCTGGCCGCCCAGGGCTTGCAGCACCTGCAGCAGCTCGGACCGGTCGCGGCAGGTGACCACCAGCGAGCTGGGTCCGAAGACCTCGTGCTGCAGCACGGGGTTGGCGATAAAGTCCGCGGCCCGCACCTGCAATAAGGCAGCCGTTGCTTTATAGGAGGCCCGGGCATCCCCGCCCGGCACCAGGGAGGTGACGCCCGGTTGCTGTTGCAGCTCCTCCCGCCCTGTATAGTAGCTGTTGCAGATGCCGGCATGGAGCATGGTGGTTTCGGGCGCCGCTTCCAGCAGCCCTGCCAGGGTATGCAGGAAGGTTTGCGCAGCCGCGCTTTCGGGCAGCAGCAGCAGGCCCGGGTTGGTGCAGAACTGGCCCGCGCCCAGGGTGATGGAGCCGGCCAGCTGGCGGGCTACCTGCTCGCCCGCTTCCGCCAGCTTTTGGGGCAGCAGCAACACGGGGTTGATGCTGCTCATTTCCGCATAAACGGGAATGGGTTCGCTGCGGTCCGAGGTGGCCGTTTTATAGAGGGCCATGCCCGCGCGGAACGAACCGGTAAAGCCGATGGCTTTGATGCCGGGATGCCTGGCCAGGGCCTGCCCCAGCTCCGCCCCCTCCCCTACCAGGGAGGCAAAAACGCCTTCGGGCATGCCGCACTTTTGGACAGCGCGCAGCACGGCCCGGGTCACCAGCTCGTTGGTGCCCAGGTGGGCCTCATGCGCCTTGACGATCACCGGGCAGCCGGCTGCCAGGGCCGAAGCCGTATCGCCGCCGGCGGTGGAAAAGGCCAGCGGGAAGTTGCTGGCCCCGAACACCGCCACCGGTCCCAGGGGCAGGAGCGTTTTGCGCAGGTCGGCCCGCGGCAGCGGCTGGCGATCGGGCAGGGCGGTATCGATGACCGCTTCGGTCCAGGAGCCTTCGCGCAGCAGGTCGGCAAACAGGCGCAGCTGGCCCATGGTGCGGGCCCGCTCGCCGGTAAGCCGCGCCTCGGGCAGGCCGCTTTCCAGCGCCGCCCGCTGCACCAGTACCGCCCCGATGGCCCAGATCTCCTCGGCGATGGTTTCCAGGAAAACCGCCCGCTGCTCGAAGGTCGTGTGCCGGTAGGGTTCGAAGGCAGCGGTAGCCTTCGCCACGGCGGCTTCTATTTCTTCAGCGGTGGCCACCGGATAGGTTTCGGGCAGCAGCTGCTGCGTGGCCGTACTGAAGACCTGCAGCCGGCGGGTGCTTTCCGTGCCGGCTGCAGCGCCTGTTAAATTATGCCCACTGTACATGTTCCAGGGGTTGAAGGTTGAGGTAATCGGGTAATGCGGGCCGGTTTTCGAGGGCGGCGGCCACGGTGGCCAGCACGCGTTCGCGCTCCTTGCCCTCTATGGTCAGGCGGGGCGCCCGCACCGTTTCGGTGCCGATGCCGGTCAGGGAGGCGGCCAGCTTGATGTACTGTACCAGCTTGGGGTGGATATCGAGTTCCAGCACGGGCAGGAACCAGCGGTAAATTTTGAGGGCTTCCTGGTGGTAGCCGGCCTTTACGAGGCGGTAGATGGCCACGGTTTCGCGGGGAAAGGCATCCACCAGCCCGGCTACCCAGCCGTCGGCGCCCATGCACAGGCTTTCCATGGCCAGCGGATCCACGCCGCAAAGGATGCGGAAGCGGTTGCCGAAGCGGTTGATCATCCGCGTTACATTCGACACGTCGCGGGTAGATTCCTTCACGGCCCGGATGTTGGGGATTTTGGCCAGCTCCTCGAACATGTCCAGGGTGACCATAATTTTATAATCCACGGGGTTGTTGTAGATCATGATGGGCAGGGAGGTGCTGGCGGCCACGGCTTTAAAGAATTCGAGGGTTTCGCGGCTGTCGGCGTTGTAGCGCATGGGGGGCAGCAGCATGAGGCCGTCGGCGCCATAGCTTTCGGCTTCCCTGGCGGCCTGTACGGCGCCTTTGGTGGTTTGCTCCGCAATGTTCATGATCACCGAAATATGTTCGGGTACCAGCTCCTTGGTATACAGCAGCAGGTCGTTCTTTTCCTTGTGCGACAGGCTGCTGGCTTCGCCCAGCGAGCCGCCCAGGATGATGCCGTCCACGCCGGCTTCCAGCTGCGCCTGCAGGTTCAGTTTATAGGTCGGGAAGTCGATGGAATCATCACTTTTGAAGGGAGTAAGGATGGCGGGATAGACGCCTTTCCAGGTCACGTTGCCCATATCTTATTTTTTTAATTTTTTCAATAAACCAAAAATAGCCGGGCAGGCGGGCAAGCGGTTTTCAGCAATTAATGCATAGTAAACATATTTTAACCAGTTTACCTCACCCCCGAGCCTCACCCCCGTCCCCTCTCCATGTGGAGAGGGGTGCCCCATCTACAGTCTTTTCCTACGGGTTGGAAGTAGGGCATAATAAAAGCAGAAAAGCCTTTTCCTGAACGGAAAAGGCTTTTCTGTTTAAGATGTACCTATATTTCAAACCAGCAGGAAAAGCTACTGATTTGGGCACCCCTCTCCACATGGAGAGGGGCCGGGAGGGGGCTTTACTGCTGTGCGAAGCCGTAGCCGTTGGAAATGCGACCGTTGGATTTGGCAATGGTTTCGGCCGACAGGGGCAGCAGGTAGCGCGGCGGCACGCCGGAAGCTACATAGGCATCGGAATATCCCTTGAAGATGCTGGTGGTGTACTGGGCTTCGTTGGCCACGATAGCGGCGCCCCAGGCAGTTTTCACATAACCGTCCTTAACCAGGTCGGCAGCTTCCTGGCTCCGGTGGTCGATGCGCCGGAAAAGCCCCTTGATGGCCAGGCTGCGGTTGCCCGAAGCGGCCGTACCGATAGAGGTCCACTGGTCGCAGTTGCCGCGCCAGCTGGGGAAGCGCACCGGGTAGGTGGCGTCGGTTTCGGCCACGTTGCACTGGGTGGTCAGCATCTTGGTCATACCCAGGCTGGAAACGTTTACCTTTTTCACATAAATGGAATCAGGGATGGTATTGCCATTAGCAAAGGTATAAGAGCCTTTGGACCGCAGGTCGGCCACCATGGCTTTTTGCAGGTCGCGCAGGGCCTTGATCTTGGCCGGCAGCTTGCCGGTGCGGATCAGGTCGTCGCGGCGCAGGCCTTCGCCGGCGAATTCCAGCTTGCGTTCCTGCAGGATCGCTTCCTTCAGGGCATCACCCGACAGGGGATTGATGTAGCCGTCTACCTTGGCGGTTTGGTCGGCGGCGGCAAAGGCGCGGGTCCTTACCTTTTTCAGCTCCGCCTTGGCCGAAGACTCGTCGCCCAGCTCGGCATAGGCTTCCGCCAGCATCAGGATCACATCGGCCATCCGCATCTGGGTCCAGTTCACGCCCGAGGCACGCTGGGCGGCGGTCCAGGGTTTGGTCATGCGGCTTTCGTCCCATTTGTTGTTGGAAAGACCGCCCTTCTCCCGCGAGCCGGGGGCAAAGTCGATCATCGTTTCCGAGGCGTTGCCGCTGTTGGAGGTAACGGTGACGGTCACATCGCGGCGCAGGTCTTTGGGATCATAATCGCCGTAGTAAAAAGCGGGGTGCATGCGGCTCTGGCCATACGACTTACAGGGATAGGCGTTGGAGCCGCCACCACCCGAAGGACGGCCAAAGGCATAGGGGCGCTCGGAGAACTGGCCCTGGGTTTCGCCGACCTCGAACAGCGATTCGGGGCTTACCAGCAGGTCCATGTTGTACTGGAAGTTGCGCTGGAAGGGGTTGTTGTAGTCCGCGCCGCGGCCGTCGGTAACGATCAGGTAAGCCGAGCCGGGAGCGTCCACGCAGGCCTTCAGGTAGGTCTTAGCGGTCTCATAGAATTTTTTGTAGTCGGTGCGGCGCACGTATTTCGACTTCCACATTTCGGTGCCGAGCTGGGTAAACTGCACGCTGCCATAATCGAAATCGGTGCGGCGGGTGCTGTAACCACCGGCAAACAGGGCGATCTTACCAATCAGGGCCTGGGCGAAGGTGCGGGAGAAGCGTTCGGCGGTGATGCTGCCCTCGCCCAGGCGGTACATCAGGGGCTCCACCTTTTTGAGGTTCTCGATCTCACCTTCGTAGATCAGGTCCCGCGACACCAGCTTGGCGCTGTCGGCTTCCGCCGGCGTGGCGAAGGCTTTGGAGAAGTAGGGCACGTCGCCGAAATAACGGATCAGGTTATGGTACGCAAAGGCGCGGAATACGGCCGCCTCGCCGTACAGCTGGGTCCAGTCGTTGGGCTTGCCCGCCGTCACGGCACTTTTATAATCTTCCTTTTGGGCAATGGCGTCCATGATAATGTTGGCACGGGTCACCACCTTGTACAGGTTTGCCCAGCCGTCCACCGAGGAGGCGTAGTTAATGGATATTTCGGAAGCGTACAGGCCCTCGGGGATGTGCCGCGTCTGGGCGTCGTAGCCCTCGGGGTGGGTTTCGGCGTCGGAGCCCACTACGTCCAGGTCGTAAAACAGGCCGTTGTTGCCGCCGCGCCAGATCTCGTAACCGCCGGCCAGCACCTTGAAGGTTTCGCTGGGCGAAGAGAAGACGAAGTCCTGGTCCACGGACGAAGGCGACTGCACGTCCAAAAAGCTTTTTTTGCAGGAGGCGCCGGTCAGCAGGACCGTGCCCAAACATATATAGAGGAGATTTTTCATGACAAGAAGAGTGTTCGTTATGTTTTAGAATTCAATGTTGAGGCCGGCAGTGAAGGAACGGGCACGGGGATAAGCGCCCCAGTCCAGGCCGGGGGTCGGGTAGCCGGTACCGCCCTGGTTCATGTTGGTGTTCACTTCCGGATCGAGGCCTGGGTAGTTGGTAAACGTCAGGGCGTTGTAGATGGCACCGTAGACGCGCAGGCGGTTGATCCGCATTTTCTTCACCACGCCTTCGGGCAGGTTGTAGCCCAGGGTCACGGTGTTCAGGCGCAGGAAGGAGCCGTCCTGGATACCCATGGTCGACACTACGGGGTTCTCGTGGTAAGGCAGGAAGGTGGTGGCGCCGGCGTTCAGGGCGTCCAGGGCCGCCGGGTCGAGCACTTTCTGGATCTGGCCGTTCTGCACGTCGAAGATCTTATAGGCGGTGGACAGGTAGTTCAGGCGGTTGCGGTACAGGCCGTCTTCCTTGCTGCCGTAGAAGGCGGCGAGGTAGTTGGCGTTGTAAATCTGGTTGCCGTACACCCAGTTGAAGTTCAGGGCCAGGTCGAAGCTCTTGTAGGTAGCATTCACGCTGAGGCCGCCGGTGTGCTTCGGGTTCATGTCGCCGATGACGGTGGCATCCTTGTCGTCGATCACGCCGTCGTTGTTGCGGTCCTTGAACTTCACCACGCCGGGGTAGGCCACCTGTCCGCCGGGTTTGTTGGCGGTGGTGCCGTACACGGTGCCGATGATGCCCGAGCCGATGTCGGCCACGCCCTTTTTGAGGGTATACACGCCGTTGGCATAGGTGAAGTCGGCAGTGGTATACCAGCCGTCATACACAAAGCCGCGCACCTGGCCTACCGGCTTGCCCACTTCCAGGATATAGTCGCCGGTATTGGGCTGCTGGCCGGAGGAGCCCCAGCCGGTTTTGTACAGGCCGGTCACGCCGGGGCTCAGCTCGTCGATGCGGCCGCGGTTCACGTTGACGTTGACGTTGGCGGTCAGGGTGAAGTCTTTCGTATGGATGAGGTCGGATCCCAGCGACAGCTCGACGCCGCGATTGCTGGTGCTGCTGACGTTTTGGAACTGGTAGTCGAAGCCGGTGGTCGGGCTGATCTTGGCCTTCATCAGCAGGTTCTTGCTGGAGTTCTGGTACACGTCCAGAGTACCGTAGAGGCGGCGTTTAAAGAACGAAAAGTCGAGGCCCAGGTTGCGGGTAACGGTGGTTTCCCAGATCAGGTCGGGGTTGGGCATGATGCTGCCGGGGACATAGGAGGCCTGCTGCTGTTCGCCGGTGGAGAAGCGGGTGAGGCCGCTGGACGACCATTGCGCCTTCCACTGGGTGGCATCGATGGCGTCGTTGCCCACGGCGCCGTAGGAGGCCCGAAGCTTCAGGTTGTCCAGCCAGCGCACGTCCTTCAAAAAGTCTTCGTTGCTCATGCGCCAGGCAACGGCGCCGGCCGGGAAATAACCCCTGCGGTGGTTGGACGAAAACTTCGAGGAAGCGTCGGCCCGGAAGGTACCGGAAACCAGGTACTTGTCCATCAGGCTATAGTTCAGCCGGCCGAATAAGGAATTCAGGCGGACGGCGGGCGATACGCTGGAGCCGATGCCGAAGTTAATGGGGTTGGTACCGGTCAGGTACTGGTTCATCATGGCAAAGGCACGTTCCGAATCGAAGGATACGGGGTAGCGGTTGCCATACATATTGATGCCTTCGCCATAGGAGTTCATCAATTCCTGGCCGGCGGTCATGCTCAGGCTATGGTCTTCGCCCAGGCCGGTTACCTGGTAGTTCAGGGTGTTCACCCAGCGCAGGCTCCAGCCGGCATCGCTGGAAATAGAGGCGTTACCCGAAAAGGTTTTGTTGCCCGCGTTGTCGAGGTAGTCGTTGTAGACAGCGCCCGACCAGGTTTTGTTGCGGTGCCAGTAGCGGTTCAGGCCCAGTTCGGAGCGGGCGGAAAGGCCCTTGATAATGGTCCAGGTAAGGGCGGTATTGGCGCGCATGGACTGTTGGTTCACCCAGGGCTGGTAGTCTTTCATGCGCTCTACGGGGTTGTAGCGGTCCTGCAGCACCACATCGTACAGGCCCAGCTGCGTATTCTTTGTATCGTCCAGTTCGCCCAGGACGTCCTGGCGGGCGATGGGGCGGAACAGGTAAGCCGACGACAGGATAGAGCCGCGGCCGGTGGTGGTGCCTTCGTCGCTCATCTTGCGGATGTCGGTATAACGGGTATCCAGCGAGAGGCTCAGCTTCTCGGTCAGCTTCTGGTCCAGCTTAAAAGCTACGTTGGCCCTTTTGAACCACGAGTTGATCTTCATCCCGTCGTTGTCGGTATAGTTCAGCGCCAGCAGGTACTTGGTTTTGGCGTTGCCGTTGGAGATGGTGAGGTTGTGGTTGTGCGAATAAGAGGGGCCGTAGGCATCGCGGGAGTAGTTTTTCGCCTCCACGTTTTTATAGTGGTTGATGCCGTCGGCATTGTTGTAGGTGGCGGCATAGCTGCCGATGCCCCACAGCCGTTCCCAGGCGCCGGCATAGCTGTCGCTGATAGCCTTGGCATACGCCCAGTTGTAGGAGACGTAGTCATAGGCGTTCATGGTTTCGAGGTACTTCGTCGGCTTGTTGTATTGGATGTAGTTGTCGTAGGCGACGGTGAGCTTGCCGCTTTTGCCGCTCTTGGTGGTCACGATGATCACGCCGTTGGCGCCGCGGGCACCGTAGATGGCGGTGGAGGCGGCATCCTTCAGCACGTCGATGCTTTCGATCTGGGTGGGCGGAATGTCGTTGATGGAGGAAACGGGGAACCCGTCCACGATAAAGAGGGGGTCGTTGGTCTGGGAGATGGAGCCGCCGCCGCGTACGCGAATGGATACGCCGGCATCCGGACGGCCGTCCTGGGTGGTCACGTTCACGCCGGGCATCTTTCCCTGGAGGGCCTGGGCGGCATTGGCCACGGGGGTGGCGGCGATCTGCTTACCTGATACCGAGGCTACCGAGCCGGTCAGGTCTTTGCGTTTGGAGGTACCATAACCGATCACCACCACTTCGTCCATGCTGCCGGTGGCGGGCTGCAGGGTGATGGTCAGGGCCCCATCGCCGGTGGCTTTCCGGTCCAGGGCGGTATAGCCCACGTAGGAAATCGACAGCATCGCATCCTTGCGGGACACGTCGAGGGTAAAGGTGCCGTCGGGTTGGGTGGTTACGCTTTTGGTAGATCCTTTTTCGGAAATGGTGGCACCGACCAGGGGCTCGCCCGAGGGTTGCACCACCTTACCGGTGAGGCGGACGGCGGGGGCCGATTGGGCCGAAACGGAAGTACAGGCAGCATTTAACAGCAAAGCAAGCATGAAGGTGCGGGAAATGGCCTGCGCATAACCCGGCACTTTGGCAAAGGAAGCGGCCCACCGTCTTGAGGACGATGTCCTTCCGGAAGCAATCGTTAGCATTCTTTCTTGAGGTTTTGTTTATAAAAAACTTGAGTCGACAGTCTTTTCCCTTTTCCCGGGGCGCGATGCGCTCCGGAAGCGGGTGAACCCACTTCGGGCCTTGGTTACTATGATTCAGGGTTGGTGCACGCCCGCCGGATGTTCCGGCCGGGGCCATGTGCGGGTGCCGGCAGTACTTCTATGAAATCGATTCCACTCTTGCACGGGCCGTTCTCCCCCACGATTTCTTTCTCAGCTTCTTATAAATTGCCTGCGCATTCTTTAACCGGGCCTTTTTGATTCCTTAAAAGAAGCCGGCAGCCGGTCAATGAATGTTAATGAACGTTAAAGATAGCCTTTAACATCTCTTTTTGATTTCACCGCAGCGAAATTTTTTACGCAATCGTTCCCGGAAAAAAAGGCCCATAAATCGGAAGATCCCCGGAGGCACCCCCCCGGAAAAAGTGTCCCCTAAACACCTAAAGGCCCGCCAAAGGCCGTTTAACGCACTTAAGGCCAGGCGCCAGGAAGTACAAAATTCATTTGCCCGAAACGGCAGGGCGGGTTAAATTGCAGTATGCAGATCCGGGAACAACGGCACCCGCAAGCCGGACCTGCGCCCGGACCCTGCGAAAAAACAACCAAAACCAACCATCATGAAGAAAGCATTCCTGCAACTGACGGCCGCAGCGCTGGTCATTGCCCTCACCGCCCCTTCCTGCGCTTCCATCGTCAGCAAAAGCGCTTATCCCGTTTCCATCGATACCCGGCCCTCCGGTGCCCAGGTAAGCATTACCGACAAGAAAGGAAAGGAAATTTACAAAGGCACCAGTCCTGCTGCCGTGCGGCTGAAATCCGGCGCCGGCTTTTTTTCGCGGGCCGAATACCAGGTACGCCTTTCCGCGAAGGGGTATTCCGAAAAGGTGATCCCCGTGACCTTCAAGCTCAATGGCTGGTACTTTGGCAACCTGCTCATCGGCGGCCTGCTGGGCATGCTGATCATCGACCCGGCCACCGGCGCCATGTGGCGGATCGATAAATATTCCGACGACATCAACGAAGTACTCCAGAAAGATGCCGGCGCCACCGCCACCACTTCCACCACGACGGCTACTTCCACCCCCACCCTTAAGGTCATCGACATCAAGGACGTACCGGCCCACCTGAAGAACCAGCTGGTGAAGATCAAATAGACCCAGCCTCACCCCCGGCCCCTCTCCATGTGGAGAGGGGTGCCCAAATCACAGTCTTTTCCTACTGGCAGGAACCATAGGACTTCTTTAAAGCAGAAAAGCCTTTTCCGATTGGAAAAGGCTTTTCTGCTTTAGTTAACCACTCTTTTCCCTACCCGTAAACAATGATGCTGGTTTGGGCACCCCTCTCCACATGGAGAGGGGCCGGGGGTGAGGCGTGCTTATTTCTCGCTATAGGCGGTAATGGTTTCGATGGTGCCGTCGGGGCGGTGTTTCAGTTCCGTCACCTTCACGTTGCGCAGGTGGTTCTTGCCCGAAAGTTCGGTATCGTGGTAAAAGAGGTACCACTTGCCGTTCTGCTCCACGATGGAGTGGTGGTTGGTCCAGCCCAGCACGGGGTTCAGCAGCACGCCCTGGTAAGTGAAGGGGCCGTACGGGCTGTCACCGGTGGCGTAGGCAATAAAGTGGGTATCGCCGGTGGAATAAGAGAAATAGTACTTGCCGTTGTACTTATGCAGCCAGGCCGCCTCGAAGAAGCGTTTCTCGCGGTTGCCCGACAGCAGCGGCTTGCCGTCCTTGTCCAGGATCTTTACTTCCTTCACAGGGCCGTCGAACTGCAGCATATTGCCGGTCAGCTTGGCCACTCTCGGTCCCAGGGCCGGTTCGTTGTCGGCCGGCTCCTGCCCGTAGGTGGAGTCGAAGGCGCCCTTTTGCCATTTCTGCAGCTGTCCGCCCCAGATGCCCCCGAAGTACAGGTATGAGCTGCCGTCGGTATCGGTGAACACGGCCGGGTCGATGCTGTAGCTGCCTTTTATGGGCTGGGGTTCGGCCTTGAACGGCCCGGTGGGCGATTTGCTGGTGGCGACGCCGATATGAAACACGCCGTTGGCGTCCTTACCGGGGAAGTACAGGTAGTAGGTGCCATTCTTATAAGCGGCATCGGGCGCCCAGAGCTGCTTTTTGGCCCAGGGCACATCCTTCAGGCTGAGGGCCACGCCGTTATCCGTTACGGGGCCGCCGATGCTGTCCATGGACAGTACATGGTAGTCCTGCATATCATACTGGTCGCCGAAATCGTTATCGGGAATACCCGAATCCACATCGTGGGAGGGATACACGTACACCTTGCCGTTGAACACGTGGGCCGAGGGGTCGGCGGTGTACATGTCGGTGACCAGGGGCTTGGAGATAAAGCTGCGGTTGGCGGCGGTGGCGGCACCGGCGGTTGAATCGGCGGCACCGGGCTGGCCGGACGTATTGGACTGGCAACCGGTAACCAGGGTAGCGGTGAGTGCCGCTGCGGAGCAGAACAGGAGTGCTTTTTTCATATCTGGAACAATGCGTTTTAGAGCCGCTTCCGGGGAAGCGGGCAGGTGATTTCCTGCGCTAATATCCTATAAATTTTCAGAAATGCAACCGATTACACTAACTTTTCCATTAAAATTTCAAAATCCCGTCGGCCTGCAACTGCAGGGGGCGCCCAGCATAAGAATTCATTAACAGCACAGCTATTTAGGGCCCCACTTCAAAATGTAACCGATTTCAAAAGTTTTTTGGAAAAACAGCGCTGATCGCTTTATTTGCAGGGCACAAACGATTGCCCCCGCATGAAAAAGAAACTCTCCTTTCCACGAGCACTCTTTTCCGCCTTCGGCCTTTTTTTACTGGGCCAGCCGGCCTACAGCCAGGTACGGCTGCCCCGCCTGGTACGCGACAGCATGGTGCTGCAGCGCGACGCCCCCGTAACCCTCTGGGGCTGGGCCGCCCCCGGCGAAAAGGTGGCCGTCCGCTTCCGCGGCAAAAGTTACAAAACCACTACCAGCTCCCAGGGAAAATGGACCGTGCGGCTGGCACCCCTCAAAGCCGGCGGCCCCTACACCATGGACATCAGCGCCAGCAACCGCATACAACTGCACGACATCCTGGTGGGCGACGTCTGGCTCTGTGCCGGCCAGTCGAATATGGTGCACCAGCTGGAGCTGCACAAGGAACGCTACGCCGACGACATTGCCCGGGCCAATAACCCGAACATCCGCCAGTTCTGGATCCCCACCCTCACCAGCATGGGACAGCCCCAGGCCGACCTGCCCGCCGGCTCCTGGAAATCGGCTATCCCCGAAGACATACGGCAGTTTTCCGCCGTGGCCTACTTCTTTGCCCGCGACCTGTACGAACGCTACAAAGTACCCATTGGCTTGATCAACGCCAGTGTCGGCGGCACGCCCATAGAGGCCTGGACCAGCGAAGAGGGCCTGAAAGAATTTCCCCAGCTGCTGCAGACCGTACAAAAGAACAAGGACACGGCCTATGTGCAGGGCACCGCCCGGGCCGCCCTCGCCTATGCCAATGCACACCGGCGCAAAGAACAGGACAAGGGCCTGGCAGGCCCTGTCCGCTGGTACGATACCGCCTATACGCCCAAAGGCTGGCAACCTTTCCATCTCCCCGGCTACTGGGAGGACCAGGGCATCAGGGACCTGGACGGTGTCGTATGGTTCCGCCGGGAACTGAACGTACCCGCTTCCATAGCCGGCCAGCCGGCTAAGATCGCCCTGGGCCGCATTGTCGATGCCGACTTCCTGTACGTCAACGGCAAACCGGTAGGCAACACCACCTACCAGTACCCGCAAAGAAGGTATGCCGTTCCCGCCGGCCTGCTGCGGGCCGGGAAGAATATTATTACGGTGCGCGTTATCAACCAGTCGGGCAAGGGCGGCTTCGTGCCGGACAAGCCCTACTACCTGGCAGCCGGCGGCGACACCCTCGACCTGAAGGGCGACTGGCAGTACAAAGTGGGCGAAGCCTATGCCCCGCAAGGATGGGGGCCTGCCACTATCAGCGCCCAGAACCAGCCCACGGCCCTGTTCAACGCCATGGTGGCGCCCCTGGTGCCCTACACCCTCAAAGGCATGCTCTGGTACCAGGGCGAAAGCAATGCGGGGAAGCCGGCGGAATACGCCCGCCAGCTGCCCGCCCTCATCCGCGACTGGCGCGGGCTTTGGGGCCAGGGTGAGCTGCCTTTCCTGTACGTGCAGCTGCCCAACTTCATGGAAGCAACCTACCTGCCTTCGGAGAGCAGCTGGGCGCGAATGCGGGAGGCGCAGCTCAAGGCGCTGTCCGTGCCCAATACCGGCATGGCAGTGGCCATCGACCTGGGCGAATGGAACGACATCCACCCCGACAACAAAAAAGATGTGGGATTGCGGCTGGCAACGGCCGCCCGTAAGGTTGCCTATGGCGAAAAGGACGTCGTGTATTCCGGGCCCATTTACCAATCCTCCCGCGTAGAAGGCAACAAGATCATCCTTTCTTTTGACCATACCGGCAGCGGCCTGGTGACGGGCGATAGCGAGGCGCCGGGGGCGTTTGCGCTTGCGGGAGCCGATAAAAAGTTCGTGTGGGCACAGGCGAAGATCGAAGGCAATACGGTGGTGGTCTGGAACGACGAAGTGCCGAACCCTGTGCATGTGCGTTATGCCTGGGCGGACAACCCGCCGGGGGCCAATTTATACAACAAGGAAGGACTGCCGGCCTCTCCTTTCCGCACGGATGAATGATGAACGTTTTTCACGGGTGTCCGGTTTAATCTAATTGATTTTCAACAAGTTACAATATAGTTCTTTGAAATTTTAGGAGACAATCG
>NZ_JBBBEI010000033.1:0-53586 GCF_037132455.1 Huijunlia imazamoxiresistens
GTTTTACTCATTTGACAGGTTTAAAAGTTTACAAATATCTACTTTAATTGCCTGTCCAAAAAACCGGGAGTATTATAAAGGAATTATGGGACTCTTTGAAGAAAATGTGGAACAGCGTGATTTCCACCTTTGCCTTCATGCGTGCGGAACTAACTTTCAGCATCGGCAAGATCATCGAATACCTGGTGCTTTGCCTGTTCCGGGCCTGCGTCTACCTCGTCATGTTCCTGCAGATTGTGTTCTCGGCCATCCTGATCATCCTGGGGCCGATCTCCTTTGCCATTTCTATTCTACCGGCCTTCCGTGATGCCTACGTCACCTGGATCAGCCGCTTTATTTCTGTCTCGTTTTATTCGGGGATCGCCTACCTGGTGCTGAACGTCACCATGTCACTGGTGCTATTCTGCCTTCAACTGGAAAACAATAAGTTCAAATACCTGCTGGATTCTAACCAGGAAATCACCTTCCAGGCATGGGCCGCTTACTATTCTCCGGGCACGCTGGGGTATTTCCTGGTAGCCTTGCTGGTGGGTTCTGCCGCCATGCTGACCGTTCCCGCCATCTCTACCTGGATCGTGACCACCGCTGGAATCAGCTCGGCCGCCAGTACCGCCGGCCGCACGGTAACGGCAGGCACCACCACGGTTGTCAAAGCCGGCAAATCCATGGCCGGCATTTAATCAAGCAAAAGCAACAATATGATACGCGACATTGAGCAAAAGGTCCAACTGGCCAAACTGGTTTCCCTGGGCAGCTTTGCCTCGGCCATCATCCTGGTGATTGTCAGCTACCTGTTTTTCTTCAGCCTGATCCGCCAGGAACGCAAAAAGATCTACGTGATTGACAACGGCGTACCCCTGCTGGCCCGGCAGACCGATGTGATGGAAAACCGGCCCGTGGAATACCGGGCCAACGTCGAGCGCTTCCACTCCCTGTTCTTTACCCTGGCCGCAGACAACGAGTTCATCCAGAACCAGATGAAAAAGGCCATGTACCTCGTGGACGAAAGTGGCGTTGCGCAGTACAACAACCTGAAGGAGAGCGGTTACCTCAACAACATCATATCTTCTTCTGCGGTCCTGACCCTCTCCACTGATTCCATTGTGCTGGATGGGGGCGGCCACCATTTTACCTATTACGGCAAACAACGGATCGAGCGCCCCTCCAACCTAGTTATCCGCGCCCTGGTCACCGAAGGTTTTTTGGAAGACGTGCCACGCACGGAAAACAATCCCCACGGGGTGCTGATCCGCAACTGGAAGACTTTAAAAAATAAAGACCTCGACCATGTTGAAAAAAATAACTTTTAGCGAAAAGAAAGTCACCTTTCGGGCCATCCGGGATGACCTCCGAAACGAGTTCGGCTGGGTGATGAACGGAAGCAGGCGGAAGTTTTCTTCTTTCCTGTCCCGCTATCCCAAAGGGATTTTTCTCCTGATGATCGCCATTATTCTTGGAAGCATCGTCCTGCGCTTTACCCTGCTGCGGGGACCGGCGACACGACACGATATCCCCGGCCCTACCCTCGAAGAAGCCTTCGACACCATCCGGCAACAAAGCCGCGACCCTGCCAGGGCTATCCGCCAGCTGGAAGAGCTGATGCGGCTGCGGGCTGCCATGGAGCGTGTCCTGGCAAAGCCCAGCCTGAGCCGGGAGGACAGCATTTTTATCATCCAAACAGGGGAACAAATCAAAAACCTGCAACATGAAATCCCGACCGATTAAATTCAACCAGCCCAAATACGTGATCCCGCTGATTGCCCTGCCGTTCCTATGCCTGCTGTTTTACGCCTTCAAAAGCTTCGAGCAGCCAAAAGAAGGCAAGCAAACAGGGGCTGGCGTAGAGGATACGTCCCGCTTCAACACCCGCTTCCCAGAGCCCTCTGACAAGATCTCTTCGGGGGAGCTGAAAGACAAGTTCGAAGCCTATAAGGACCGGTTCAAGCAAGGGGCCAGTACGGACCTCCAGCACCTCGGGGCCAATGATCAAGGAGGGGACACTACAGCCGGGAGTTATACTTCCCAGGAGCTGAAGACCATGGACTCGCTGAAATCTTCTATCCTGAGCCGGCAAAGCCAGTTTGGGGCGGGCTATCCCACCAATCCTACCGGCCCTGAAGCCCCGGCAAGGCAGGAAGGCTCACAGAACAGCGAAGAGGAACTGCAGCGGGCCATCGCCGAACTGAATAGGTATTCAAACGGTCCGTCGCCAACAGGGCCGGCCCCTCGACGGCAAACGAACGCCTCCTACCCACAGGACGAAGTGGAGGGCAAAATGTCCCTGTTCCGCGCCCAAATGGCTTACCTGGATTCCCTGGAGCTGCAACGCAGCCCCGCGCCGCCTGCTGGACAAATAAAACCAGCGCCACAAAAGAAAGAGCGCACCAAGCCTTTGCCCGTAAAAAAGGTAGGCGGGCCGAACATCAGCACGTTCAATACCGTGACGCCCAACAAAACCGACCCCTACATCAAAGCAATGCTGGACGAAAACATCACCGCCACACCGGGCAGCCGGGTACGTATCCGCCTGTTGGATGATATCCAGGCAGGGGAAAACCTCATTCCCAAGGGCACCTACCTGTACGGCCTCGTATCGGGCTTCCAGTCCCAACGGGTCAACATCACTGTTACCTCGGTTATGCTGGAGGAGGAGATCGTCCCGGTGGAGCTTTACGTGTACGATAAAGATGCCCTGCTGGGCCTGTACGTGCCGGGCTCTTCCTACCGGGAATTCACCAAGGACCTGGGCAGCGGCGCCATTGAAGGCATTCCCAATACCGGCGAAAACGGCAACGAGGTGGTTACCGGGGTGGTTAACCGCGTCTTTCAGTCTACTACCACGGCCGCTTCCAGCCTGATCCGGAAGAACAAGGCCCGCCTGAAATACAGCACCATTGTTTATCTCGTCCCCAAAAAAGATACACCATGACAACAATACACAAAATTCTGACGGCTACCCTGGCCCTATGCTTTTTGGTTTCTTCCGCCCAAACGTCGGTACGCAAAGGGGGAACGCCGACACAAAAGCGTACCGCCTCCCCAGCCGCCACAGCAAAAAAAAGCCCGCCGGCAAAAAACCTTTCTTCGACCAGCACATCGGCGGCGGCGGGGCCGGTTGCCGATACGGCCAAACAAATGCGGTTGGCAGTGGTTTATATCAACAAGGACGTGACCACGCATTTCATCTCCCCCGAGCCCATCCAGTACGTGGACATCTCGACTAACAAGGTGCAGGGGGACCTGCCGGTAAAGACCATCCTGCGCCTGAAACCCGTGGCGGAAAACATACCCGCGGAAACCTCCACGGTGACCATCGTTGGCCAGAAGTACTTTATGCAGTACAAACTGGTGTACGCCCCGGCGGACAGGGCCAGCACCCAGGTGACCATCGAGCCCCTGAAGATCACGCCCATCACGCTGCCGGAATATTCCCTGTCCACGGAAGATTTCTACCGTTTCAGCATCAACGTGCTGAAAAAGAAGCCCTCTTACCACAACGTGGCGGCCAAGGCCTACCGGATGGAAGCCCGCCTGAACAATATTTTTACCGTGGGGGAATACTTCTTTATCGACCTGTCCTTCCGCAACAAATCCCGTATCCGCTACGACGTGGACGCGGTGCGGTTCAAGATCCGGGACAAGAAAATTGTCAAGGCTACCAACTCCCAGGACGTGGAGATCAAGCCGGTCTACCTCCTCAACAACCCGAAGAACTTTAAAAATCAGTACCGCAACGTCTTCGTGTTCCATAAGTTCACTTTTCCGGACAACAAGGTCCTGTCCGTAGAGCTGTCTGAAAAGCAGATCTCCGGGCGGGTGATCACCCTTTCGATTGATTATTCCGACATTTTAAACGCTGACCAGTTATGAAACCGCTTAGCCGCCTTTGGATCAGTGCCTTTTTCAGTTGCTTTTTCCTGCAGGCAGCCAGCCAGGCAGGCTATCGTTATGCAGGCGCCTACGGCGGGGACTATTACCAACACAGCTATTTTGGGGGCTTGTTCCTGGACATAGCCCGGGAGGACCACGGTGCTTACAGCTTTTTTGTGGAAGGTCGCCGTTACCACCGCTCCCTGCCGGTGCTGTCCAAAGAAACAACAGAAGTTCGGGAGGAGCACTATGCTATATTGGGAGGTGTGGCGTACAAAAAGATCCTGCTGCGCCGAAAAAACAACTCCTTTCGCTTCCTGCTGGCAGCCACGGCAGGCACCACCGCCGGCACTTTTGTTGTCGGCCCGCAGGCAGGCCTGGAGTTTACCCACAGCTTTGCCGGCGGCTGGGAACTGCTGCTGCAGCCCAGGGGCGGCTACCTCTTCCGCGCTCCGGGAAAAAACGGGTACGCGGGCCTGGGCGCCGGCATCCGGCTGCCCGTAAACTAACACCCTTTTCTTACACCCTTAAATTCCTGCGCCATGAATGTATACCTGCCCACACTTTTGTCCAGCCTGGTGGTCATCGTCCTGGTGTCCCTGCTGAACAACCTTTGCTTTGTGGCCTATGCCCGCCTGCGCCTCAAATGGCTGGAAAAGAAAAACCTGGTCAAAGAACTGGGAGAAGAAGTACAAAATTCCCATGACCTGATCCGCCAACAAAAGGAAGTGATCGAAGAGCTGCGCAGGCAGCTCGAAGCAGCTCCCGCCGCTCCATTGACCCAAGACTAAATGAAACCGCTATGGAAGACTCCAGAGCACGGCAAAAGCTGCACCTGCTGCTGCAGGGAGCCGCCTATGGGATGATCACCCTGGAAATCGCTATTCTTTTTTACAGCGGGGCGCCTTGGTGGGGGCACGGGACCTTCCTGCTGGAAAAGCTCGCGAAGCTGCCCATTTACCGCTCCGTTTTCTATAGCAAGCTGTTTATCCTGCTGCTCCTTACCTTGGCAGGCATGGGATCCTTGTGGCGGAAGAACCCGGACCTGGACCCCAAAACCAGGATTGCCCTGCCCCTGTTCTCTGGCCTTTTGCTGTTCTTTGGCAGCACGCTATTTTTCTTTTTCAACCGGCCTCCCTTTTTCTTCAGCTTTGTAACCTGGTTCGAGGCCGGCTATATCCTTTCTTCCTTTACCGGCGCAGTACTGGTGCACATCGGCATGGCCAATATTTCCTGCCTGGTGAAAGCCCGCATCGGGACCGACCGCTGGAACGTGGAAAACGAATCCTTCGAGCAGCCCCTGCGAAGAATAGACACCCCTTACTCCATTAACCTGCCCCTTCAGTTTTATTTCAAGGGGCGGGTGCGGCGGGGCTGGGTTAATATCCTCAATCCCTTCCGCGGCAGCCTAGTCATCGGCACACCGGGATCGGGAAAATCCTTTTCCGTCGTCCATCCCTTTATCCGGCAACTGCTGGCCAAGGGCTTTTCCATGCTGGTCTACGACTACAAGTTCCCGGACCTGGCCGAGATCGCCTACCTGCACTACCTGTGGGGCAAAAAGGGCGGCGCCCTGAAGGACTACCGCTTCCATGTCATTAACCTGGGCGAGCTGGAAAAAAGCCGGCGGGTCAACCCCCTCAAAGCCGACTACATTACCTCCCTGGCCGATGCGGCCGAAACCGCCGAATCCCTGGTGGAAGCCCTGCGCAAAGGTGAAAAAGGAGGCGGCAACGACCAGTTCTTCCACCAGTCGGCCATCAACTTCCTGGCGTCAGTGATCTTCTTTCTGAGCCGCTACAAGGGCGGCCGCTTTTCCAGCCTGGCCCATGTGCTGGCCTTCGTAAACCGGCCCTACGAGGACATATTCGCGGTCCTGTTTTCCGAACCGGAACTCCAAAGTCTCCTTTCCCCTTTCCAGTCCGCATTTCAGAACCGGGCGTTCGACCAGCTGGAGGGACAGGTCGGTACCCTGAAAATCAACATCTCCCGCCTGGCCACGAAAGAAACCTTCTGGGTGTTCTCCGGTGATGACGTGGACCTAAGGATTAGCAATCCGGAACATCCCTCCGTACTAGTGCTGGCCAATGACCCCAACAACCAGAACATCAACAGCGCCTGCTATTCGGTGGTCCTGAACCGCCTGGCGCGACTGGTAAACTCCCGGGGCAACCTGCCCTGCGCCCTGGTACTTGACGAGGTGCCGACCCTCTACCTCCACCGGGTGGAAAACCTGATGGCCACAGCCCGCAGCAACCGGGTGGCAGTGCTGATGGGCCTGCAGGAACTACCCCAGTTCCGCCTGCAATACGGCAAGGAAGCCGCCCAGACCATCGTCTCGGTGGTGGGCAACATCCTGTCAGGATCGGCCCGGGACCGCGAAACCCTGGACTGGCTGGAAAAACTGTTTGGCAAAAGCAAGCAGGTCTCCGCCGGCCTGTCCATCGACCGCAGCAAAACCTCCCTGAACCGCAGCGAACGGATGGACCCGCTCATTCCGGGCAGCAAGATCGCCCACCTCCGCTCCGGGGAGCTGGTGGGGCTGATCGCCCAGGAAGCCGACGACTCCTTTAACGGCCGGTTCTGCACCTCGGCTTTCAACGGCCGGATCAACATAAACATGGAAGAGATAAAAAGAGAGCGGGCGCACTACAGGACAACCCCTATTTTCTATAATTTCGGGACAGATGAGCAAAAAAGCAGGCTGCTGACCGAAAACTTCCTGAGGATTACCCGGGAGATTGGTCAAATCATCTACCATTGCAAACAAACCACTAATACCCATTAAAGATGCTGTCGATCCAGGAAATAGGAAACAGGCTGAAGGCCCTCCGCCAGAAAGCGGGGTTGTCGCAGGAGGAGCTGGCGGAACAATGCGAAACGAGCCAGAACATTATTTCCCGCATGGAACTGGGGGAAGGCGGCAGTTTGAAGATGCTGCTGACGATGATCAACTTTTACAAGTCCAAATTCAACATGGACGGCTTCCTTTCCGACCACTTTTCCCCAGATACCATCCTGGAGAGCGGCAGCTCCAACACGTACCGCAGCATCGCCCAGGAGCGACTCCGTTCACTATTGGAACGAAAGGAACGGGCGGACGAGCAGGAGCTTCGGGACCTAAAGGACCTGCTGCACCTGTTGGAAACAGTCAGCGTAGTATAAGCTTTTTGGGAGACCCTTTTTGGGCCAGCTGCGCCCGGCAAAGCGCCAGCAGGTAGGGAACCGGGTCCACGCAGCGGTTTTGGATACGGAGGGTAAAATGAAGGTGTTCTCCCGTGACTCTGCCGGTAGCACCAGTTATGCCAATTGCCTGGCCCCCGGCTACCAAATCGGCTTCCTGTACCAGTAGTTGAGACAAATGCCCATACACGCTGGTGAGTTCGCCGTGCCTCACCCGGACAAAGTTACCTAGGCGGGGATCATAACCCCTTTCCTGAACCAGGCCGGGCAGGATGCTGTAGACCGAGTCCCTTTGGGCGGCTAGGTCAATACCGGAATGAAACTTCCGATTTCCTTCCAGGGGGTGCTTCCGGTAACCAAAGCGACTGGTCAGTTTCAGCTCCCGGAGGGGTAGGGAAAGAACGGCCCCGGACGGGAAAAGCTGCTGTCCGGGAGAAGGTATATTCCTTTTCTCCATTTTCCTGGCAGCACTATCCTTTTTCGCCAATACGGGTAAAGGATCGGCAAGAATCAACGACGTATCCGGTGCAGGCTGCAGGGGCATCTCCCCGCGAATCGTATTGAATAGTTGGGTAAATGCTGGCAAGCTAGAAAAAACCAAACAGGACGTTAGTATAATTATTTTCGCGAAAGGCATTTTTCATTCAAGTCATTTGTAAAATTATTAAATTTAGGTCAAATATGTTTAAGATGAAATTCGAAGCACAAGAACTGCCTTTCGACCAATTTAAACAGATCGGCTTCGACCGGGACCGGGTCCTTAAACTTCCCAGCGTGGAGCTGTCTGCCCTGTTGTCAGGACGCAGGACGAGCCTGATCCATATCAAGGAAATCCAGGTGGAGGGCGGCGGAGTCATCCCGGACCTGGACGTAAAGCTAAGCCTGGGGCGCAACCCGGACGGCGCCGCTGTCCTGCGTTACCATCCCGTCCTGAACGAACCACCCAATGTCTTTAACCTCTCGGCCGAAGAAATGGAGGACCTGGTGCAAAACCGCAGGGACACCCTTGAAAAAGAATTCACCTGGTCCAACGGGCGAAGGGAAAACTTCCTGGTCCAGTATGACCCGGAAACCCGGGAATTCGTAGGCAAACCCATTTCCGACATCGTCCTTCCCCGGCAGATCAACAACATCACCCTTACCGAAGGGCAGCGGGAGGACTGGTGCCACGGGCGCACCGTGGAAGTAGGGGGCGAAAAGATTCGCCTGGACTTGAGAAACGTACTGGGCTTTTCTGGCAAGGCTTCAACCTTTGTCTTGGACAATGGCCTCAAAATTTCGGTGGCGGGACTGCTCCAGGAGGTAGAAAAATACCAGAAACAGGCGCCCGGGCGTGGGGAAAAGCCTTCCGCACCCAAGCACTCCCAGCAAAACAGGGGTCCTCACCGCTAACTTCTGGCCCCCCACCTCCTTTCGCATACCTTCAAAAAGGAGTTCATGGACAACAGTTTTTCCCAAAAGGAAACCAATGCCCATACCTCCGGGTCTTCAGGGCATTCTACTCCGCCGGCAGCGGCCACGGGCAGGAACAGGGAGGTTGTCACCAAAAGGACTGTACCCAGCGAGGAACCTGACTGTGGGCAACCTTGCGTTTTTTCCCTGGGGGACTGGAGCTGCCACCCTCCTTCCCTGCCCGGGCTGGGCTACCTTAGGGAGGAGCGGAAAATCACTCCCGAAACCCTCCGGCTTTTCCTTCCTTTTATACGGACCGTTTCCTATACTCGCTGGTGGTCCGGGAACCAAAGCCTGGCGTTTCCCTTTACCCTGCCGGGCAGCGAGGCGGAGATTGTTGGCCTGGAGCTGGAGCACTACCAATTCCGGGGCAACGCCCCAGGAACGGACCGGCAGGAAGGCTGCTGGTGCGCCCGTTTCTCCTGCCCTTCCAATATTTCGGATATTTTTCTTTTTGAGGCCGCTGTCGACGCCCTTAGTTTTTTTGAACTTTACCACCAAAAGCTGCTGGTGGAGAATTGCGCCTTTGTTTCCTTGGGTGGTTCCCCTGCGCAGGGCCAGCTCCTCCGCCTGGCAGCCGCTTTCCCCGGCGCCCGTTTTACCACCGGGTTCACCAATGATTTCCAGGGCAATCTCTACGATATTGAAGTCGCATGTATCCTAATGAATAAAGAGTACTCCGTTTTAAAAAATGACGGCCACCTTACCATCACCCTGGATGGCAGGGAATACCCGCTCGATCCGGCCACCTGCTCCCTGGCTGCCTTCCGCAGGAAAACCGGCCTTAGGCCCATTTTAAAGGCCCTGAAGCCGGTGCAAGCCCGGAGCTTCAACCAGATGCACGTTAACCGAAAAACAGCCCGTTATGAGCCAAAAACAGGATACACTGATCATTAGACCCACCCCGGCCTATGCCTTAATACAGGCAACTCCAACCCTGCTTCTTTTCTTATTCAGCAGCATAGCCCATGCTTACTTGCACATGCTCCCCCTGCTGGGCTTTTCTTTTGTATTCCTGCTGGCTTTCGCCTACCAATATGCCTGCACCCGGGCCCAGGTGTTTTATATCACCGCCGACCAGATCAAATCCCAAAAAGGAATTTTCTCCCGGCGTACCGATTACCTGGAGCTGTACCGGGTCCGGGATTTTGTAGTGAAGCAAAGCCTGCTGATGCGGGTATTCCGGATCATGAATTTCACCATGATCACTACCGACCTCACCTCACCCTTCTTTTCCATGACAGGCATTCCTTTTTCAGATCTTCCTGACAGGGTTCGCCAAATGGTGCTGAATTGCAGACGGAACAACCGGGTCTACACGCTTGACGATCAATAACATTACCTCACTCTAAACTCTTCTTTTATGAAACGGATGATTCAACTCTGCCTTTTTTCCCTCTTGTGGGCCACAGGCTGTAAAAAATCAACCGATGGGGAAAAAACCGCCTCCTTCAAGGTCGAGGTAATTCAGCGAGGAAACTATAAAGATTATGTGCGTGAGCTCACTTTGGCGCCGTCTATGGTTTACCAGAATTCGGGAAAATCAGCCACCCTTCTTATCGATGAAGATATTTCAGATACGGCATACACTTTTGTTTCTCCGGAACCTTTAGTTCATCTTGAATGCTCTTTTCATTACGGATGGACTGGCAACTACAATCAGTCAGCACAAGTCCAATTTAAGTTTTACCGAAATAATACGCTTATCGATTCCTCATTAGTGAACCTTATGCCGGTAAATGAAGGGCAGTTGATTTCCAAAGAGTGGACTTTCAAGCCGTAAAGGTTAACTGCTTAAGATGAATAATATTAAATAATTTAAATTGGGTGTATAAATTGAGGAAGATGAAAATAAAGGTTTTATTATACAGCTTGCTTTTCTTTCTTACCGCCTGCTCTCCTGCCCCTCAAAAAATCGCTGACAAATTTTTTGATGACCTTAATTATAAAAAGCTTGAAAGCGCTCTCAAAGTTTGTACACCGGAAATGAAAACTGCTGTCACTAACCTGTTTGCCTCATATACCACCCGAAATATGAACGAATACTTTGAACATGAAGTAGTAGAAGAACATACCGTCGGGGACCTGTCTATGGTCAAAGTTAAAATGATAGTAAAAGGAAAACCTGATAAGTTTATCAAGGTGAAAATGATAAAAAGCAATGGGAAATGGCTTGTTGCGGGATTAAACTAATCATAAATTTAGCTTGCAGTTTCTGCTTTGCAATTAACTAATCAAATCAAAGGTCTACTGGCGGCAATAAGTGCTTTTTGCGCTAAAAATTCAATAAGCCTAAGATCAAAATCCATTTCCATTACTTCTTTTGAAAATGGCAATAATAGATCAAAGTTTTCATCATCCTTCGAGTGTACTACTCTACAGCGAATCTCATAAATACGAAGGGCAACATCCATTCGTATGTCATTATCCGGAGAATTAAAATTTATCATTTGCTTAGCTATTCCCCTATTCTTTTTTTGTTGATCGAAAAAATCTCTACGAGAGGAATCTTCATTAAAAAAGTCAAGCAGCGCTTGCTGATCAACTATCCCTTGAATTGTAGCTTTAAGCTGAGAACGTTCATCACCTATAGTTCGCCCTTTACTAGAAAATTTAATAAGGTTTACAATATGAGCTACATCGGCCTCCTTATTAACATCAAACAATGGATTCTTTATAAAATTTTTAATTTTTCTCCTAGCCTCATCCAAAGAATACACAGGAAAATAAAATTCTAAAATTTGGTAAAAGCCTAAATATTGCAATAATGGCATTTCTGATGAAGTCCTGGCATACATGTATAAAGAAAGTGGCGCCGCATCATACTCAAACTTAGGGCTAGAAAAGGTCACTTTATCACCATAAGTAAGGGATTGAATGTCCATTTTCCTTTGAAACCGCCTCGGTAATGCTAACTTCAAAGGGACACTAGTTAATAAATCAAAATGAAAAAAGATCGAATTCGAAAACCTTAACAATAGTTCCACTGCTTCCTTATGGGTTACAGCTGACGTTCCTTCCAATCGAATTGTGAAAGTTCTATTATTCATTTGGTTATACAGCTTCCTTTGGAGATACTCCAATAATTCATATTGATAGCTACAATCACCCAATGAAATTTTTAATCCATTCTTTAGGGGAGGATACTCAATGACTTTCCTTTCCTTTCGTTTATCCGGAAGGTTATGAACTGTAAATGCTTTAAATACATTCGAAGCTTCAAACATTCTAATTTCCTCCTGAAAAAAGATGCTTGCTTGCTCATTGTCTAACTCACATTCTATTATAGCAAGCTCCTTAGATCATATTCCCTCATAGCCATTTAAGAATCTAAATTTCTCTATCCCAGCTAATTCTATCTCAGAAAGATTATCGTTATCAGAAATAAAGATGGTTTTAAACTCCCTTTCTTGGGGAATTGCAACTTTGATACTTTTATGCGTATTCTTATAAATTTGACTATCCGTCCCCAACGTTTGGGAAATTCGTTCTAAAAGCTCGACTACACACCCTTGTGCTTCAAACCTTTTCTTTAAAACCTCAATCGGATCCATTCATTTTAATATTTTAACAACAATAGCAATTCACCAAGACAGGATTTGACGCCTAACGTCATACTGCTTGCCGAAGTAGCGGCATTGGCAGCACAGGCTTTGAAGTAAGCTCTAAAGTAAACAAATTGTTCGTTAGCCTCATAGTTAATTTTCAGCAGTTGTTTTGGCAAGCAAATGTTGTACATTCGCTTTGTTATTTTGCTTTTATTCTATCTGGTGTTGTTGGGTAAGAAGTCATTAAGCTAATCATTTTGGGTAAAAACCGCTCTCTGCATAGCTCTTCATACATTGTCCCAAGGTTTGTCAACTGATGCCATAGTACAATTACCTTATCCCTTATTAAGTTCAAATCATGATTGTCATTTAATAATGTTTTTATTTTCAAAAGATCTCTTCTTGCCTCCGGTAAAATGGCCCATTCTGTATGTTCCCAAATGTCCAAATCTTCTATCTGGCTTATAAAATATAGCAGCATAGTTCTAACTTCCTCACTTTCATAAGATTTATTCTTTTCAAGTTCATCTCGGTATGTCCATATGGGATAAAGCTTATACCCAAATACGTATGCAATTTCATTTTTTTGATAGGCAAATTTTGAAAATGCGGAAAGCAGCTTTGCCCGTTTCCCGTAAAATTTTAATGCGGTATTTGAGATTGGTTTATTTTGTAAGTTATTTAAAGCGGGGATAGTCAAAGTAATGGATTCTTGGTTTGAGTAATTCGGATTTTTCGGCAAGAGAATCTTATCAATGTAATCATTGATGCAGATAAAATATACGTTCTCTGTATTTAAGTCGGCAACAAACAACAATACAGATACACTTGCGCCTAAGGATTGTATCGTATAAAGCGAATTCGTGTCGAAAACATATTTTACTACATCAATTTCAGCATATTCAGATTTGTCTTCTCTCCAGGAACCCTTAGCAACATTCCCAACATTGAATATTTTCTCTTTTGCTATCTCAATGCTTTTTACCGATTTGACTTGGACATAAATGAATTCTCCAAGTGTCTCGGAATACTGCTCATCTACTTTATCAAACAACTCAATTACTAAGTCAATCCCGTAGTCAGGCCTGTTGAATTCACGAATTACCCATTCTTTAGGAAGCAACTTCTTGATCAATTGATAAGAGTCATCTTCCATTATGTGCTGAAAAACTCTTCGCTTTATATTTGCCATAAAGGAATTTGTTTAAAGTGACGCCCAACGGTTAACGGCTTGCTGCTGTGCCTTTATTTATAATCTTCAGCCAGGCAACCGAAGCCAAAAAGAAAATCAAAGTACAAAATTTATTCTATTGTTCATCTGCAATCGGTCAGCCGTAACTATAGCCGAACAGCGATATACAAGCTGATGCTGCATTGTGACTGCCGGCATAGCGGCAAGCCGCATGTTTTCCTAAACCAAGGGTAGCTGGAAGAAGCCTCCTATCAAGAATAAAGAGGCTTTGTTTTACATGACCCAATGCTTTTTCACGCAAACGAAACAAACTACCGCTTGCACACAGCAGCCCATGATTATGTAACAGCTGAACAGCAGGCATGTGCTAAGATAGCCAGTTTCCAGGAGCTTGACAAGGAGATGGAGCGCCCGATTTCCGTTGCCGGCAAAAGCCTAAGCACTCTCACCAATTATGAGCGTCAACTGACCCATCCTGCCCTACATCACAACCACTTGCCCACCGAACTGGACAAAGACCAGGTGCTTTACAAGCTGCAGTTGGTAAAATCCAGGCGCCCCGTCCCCTTCTTCAAGTCCGCCGTCTATGGTATGCACTACGTCTTTAAATGCTAAACCTTGACTACCATATATTTATCCGCCCATAGGTCAAAGGTCACGACATACTCCCCGTGGAACGAAAGGCCTGGCCGGTGAAAAAAGGACGTGTGAAAAGAAAAAATCCGCACCACGGAAGTTCGAAACATCCATCACCCTTCCAAGCCCGGTGCCAGGAACCCAAAAAGTCATACCGGAGCCGGCACGCCTATCCAAGGAATACCCGGCACCCTATCCCGCTCATTCGGTAACCGTTCCCTTTTCTGACTTATCTTGCAGGGACCAATTCAAAGCTATTTAGGCTATAGTTACACACCTGAATTTATGATTAAACTTGTTCGTTTCTCCCTTATCGTATTGTTTTCCCTAACAATGCTTTCCTGGAGCAGTCTGGGCCACCGCACCATTGGCCTCATTGCAGATCGCCACCTGAGCCCCAAGGCAAAATATGCAGTGCAAAGCCTGCTTCCCGGCAGCAGCCTTGCTGAAGTCAGTACATGGGTAGACGAGGTGCGTGGAGAAGCACAGTATAAAAGCACCGGCCCCTGGCACTACATAAACTTGCCGTCAGGCTTAGACCGAAAGGCCTTTGAAGCCGCCGTGAAAGGAATGAATGGAGCAAATGTATACGAAGCCTTAAACCGGATGCAGCAGCCGCTCCGCGATCCCATGGCCACCACGGAGGAAAAGGTCATCGCCCTGAAGTGGCTGTGTCGGCTTCGCCAAACTTCGGCCACTTGGAAGTAGAGATTGCAAATTGACCTCTACCCAATAGTGGACCTAAATAAGGGGGAGCCTACAACCTCTCTAAAGGTCTCATGAGCTGTAAACAAACAATAAAACATAATAGAATTTAACTGATATAACCTTTCAACTTGGTTTTTGGAAACCGCTTATATTTTATGAATGAATTAGCTCTTCAATTAATAAAAGAAAACAAAGAGACCAAAGATAGGTTCTTGGACTTAGGAAATTGTTGGCTTACTGAGATACCCGATGAGCTTTTTGAATGCACATGGCTGGAAGAACTGAATTTATCTTCAGAATACATTAATAGCAACGGAGAGTCAGTACCTTCAAAAAATAGAGTTGTTGGTCACAGCCACCATAGAGGCCCGGGTAACTTTAACAATTTCGAAAATGGTAATTTTAAAAGCTTTGAAAATTTACAAAGCCTAAAAGCCTTGCACATCTCTGGAATAGGATTTACTAATCTTACTCCTTTAGAGAAACTAATTAACCTACAAGTACTATCAGTTGCTTATAACCAAATTATTGATATTACTCCTTTAAAAGATTTGGCCAATCTGAAAGCATTAAACATTAGTTACAATAAAATCACAGAGATTTCAGCTTTAGAAAAATTAATTAAACTCCAAAATTTAAATCTATACAATAATCAAATTAACGTTATCACTGCTTTAGAAAAACTTATAAATTTAGAGATATTAAACTTATACAATAATCTAATAAATGACATTTCGCCCTTGGTAAAACTCATAAGGTTGAAGCAGTTAGATTTAGGCTATAATAAAATTGTTGTTTTCAATAATAACTTACTAAACAACTTGACGCACCTTGAAGAATTGACATTAATCAATAATCCTATTCGCAATATACCTGAAGAAATATTTAGTGAATATAACTGCTTAACAGATATTAAAAGTTACTTCCAAGACCTAAATAATGGGACGACACCTATTTATGAAGCTAAAGTAATATTAGTTGGCAATGGAAGAGTAGGAAAAACCAGTCTGGTAAAAAGACTTTTAGACAATTCTTTTGATCCAAATGAGCCTTCTACACATGCCATTCAATTGAGACAATGGGAATTACCGGAATTGGCAATAGAAACCAAACTTAAAAAAATCCAAATTAACATTTGGGACTTTGGGGGTCAAGATATATATCATGCCACGCATAGACTATTTTTGAAAACAACAGCATTGTTCATCCTAGTATGGGACGCCAAAATAGAACAAGAGCCAGAACAAAAAGAAATACTAAACAACATAAGATCAATAACTTACAAAAACCACTCATTACTGTATTGGCTCAGCTATATCAAAGCACAAAGCGAAAACAGTCCAGTAATTGTAGTGCAAAGCAAAAGGGATATAGCTGGAAAACAGTACCCTCAACTGTCAAACGAAGAAAAGAAACAATATAATATTTGGAGAACACTCTCTGTTGAATCTAGCAAAAGTATAGCCAATGGCTTTAGGGATTTCCAGGGAAGTATAGAAGAAATTTTAGCAGAACAAGCTCAAAAAAGCTGTATAGAGATGCCTGCGCAGTGGTATGATGTTAGAGAGGAAATTGAAATAATGCAACAACAGCATACAAAGCAAATATCATTAAAGCAGTTTAGTGAGATCTGTAAGAAACAAAATTTGAATGAAAGTTCTACAGAAACTTTATTGAAATACCTACATAATATTGGTGTTGTTTTCTATAGAAAAGGATTATTTTACGATCACATTATAATAGACCAAAAATGGGCAATTAATGCAGTTTATACCCTTTTTGACCCCAAAGGTAATTTTGTAAGAATACATAGCAATGGTATGTTTAATGGAGGAGATTTGCAGGAAGCATGGAAAGAATATAATTTAGAAGAGCAGGAACTATTTTTAAGTTTTATGAAACAGTGTGAAATTTGCTTTGAAATATTTAAGGAAAAAGACAAATTTAATTTAACAGCATTTCATGAAAGGGAGTTTATTGCTCCCCAACTTCTTCCAGAGGAAAAGCCTAAGTCTGTATCCTTTGCTTTTGATGGCAAGGAAGGCATCTACTTCAAATATAAGCACAGCTTTTTAAACGCAGCCGTAATTCAAAGCTTAATTGTTAAGATTGGCTATTTGTCAAATATAAATGAGATGTGGAAACATGGAGTATTAGTAAAAACTAATGAAGGCATCTCTTTGATAGAAACTTTCCCTAACGAGCATCAATTATTAATAAGAATTAAAAGCTCGAATCCCATGGGATTATTGTCAAAATTCAAATATTTTCTGACAGGAATCAATCACGACGAAAATGAAATAAAGGAAAGTGTATCTCTAGATGGAAGAAGCTTTATTTTATTAGAAAACTTAAGAAATCATCCGGTTCAAAATGAAATGATACAAGCAGAGGATGGCAACTGGGTACATTTTCAAAATTACAGACAATTTTTAACTCAAGAAGAAAGTATAAAATTTGAACAGCATAACCAAACAGAAGTAATGAAAATTAATGAACCTTACATTCCTAAAATTTATTTTTCCTACGCGTGGGGAAAAGACAGGGAAAAAATTGTAGATGAATTATACAATAGCCTAAAGAAGGATGGTTATTTTGTTATTAGAGATAAGGAAGATATAGAATACAAAGGCTTAATCTCTGAGTTCATGCAAGGCATTGGTAAGGGAGACTTTGTCGTAGTAGCGATAAGTGATAAATACCTAAAGTCTGATAATTGCATGTACGAGCTATATGAACTTTTTAGGAACTCCAAGTTAAATAAAGAAGAGCTGGTGCAAAAAATTTTCCCAATACGTGTAGAAAGCCTTAATTTAAACGATCCTGATGCCCGTAGAGAATATTATGAATATTGGGAAATCTTAGAGGCAAAAACCAAGGAATTAGTAAATAAATATGGAGAGGATCAAAGTAAGCATCGGCGAATAGAGGCAATAAAGAATGCCATAAGAGACTTGTTACTTCTCCTAAATGACATTAATACTAAAACAACGGAGGATCTCTCAAATAATAACTTTGAAAAAATAAAAGAATCTATCCAGAAAAGAGCAAATGAAGTAGGTAACAGCTGATTTTATTTATCTGAAATTACCAATAGCTAAAATGACAACTCTGAACTTTTGAGAAAAATTAAAATAATAATTGTTGATCGCCAGTACTTAATCTGACTGTTTTGTTAAGGAAGAAACGAAAATAATGATTTATAGAAAAAGCGGTTGGTTCTAATCAACCGCTTTATTATTTACGCGTAAGCTCTCCATTATTTTGCTCTGGTATACGGTTAGCTTTTATATTCTAATCTACCCTCCTTTCCTCTTCAATTTTACACCTTGTTTCCTGTACCAATTTCTTAAAAAGCGGAGAATCAAAAGCATAAGGTACTCTTCCCGAAGGAACAACCTTAGATGATTCGGTTAAGTGAGCCTCCTGATCGTCAAAAAAAATGTGGGCGCCAAAGGCTTTAAGGACTTTATCCTTGGACAACCCACCCAAAAAGTAGGCTTCATCAACATAAACACCCCATTTCCTTAGCGTTTTAATTACACGCATATGGGATGGCGCATTCCTCGCCGTAACTATAGCAATCCTCAATGGAGAAAGTGCAACAGTTGTTGGTAATTCTTCTTGTATTCTGGATAGTTTGACTAACAACTTGGCAAAAGGTCCTTCTCCTAAAGGCAAATCTTCATTTTCTTGCTCATATCGGTGAAACGCATCAATGCCTTGAGTTTTGTAACGATGCTCCGACTCATCCGAAAAGAGGACAGCATCGGCGTCAAAAGCAATTTTTACCCTATTATCTGTTGGATTAAATTCCGTTGGAGGATCATAAATTAAGGCAGCGGCGGAACTTTTAGAGTCAATGACAGCCTGTACGTCGCCGAGATCCCTACTCAAAAACAAGTCAATATCAAATGCATCAATGTATGGTGCTAAAGGTTCTCCACCACTAAAGGCCATTCTCGTGATATCCAGTCCATATTTCCGGACAGAATTCATTACACGAATGCCAGTCTCGGGGCTATTTCTTGACATCACAATCACCTCGACAATTCGCTTTTTCGCATCAGCATTTAAGTGTAGCAGGCTTTTGACTAAATGAAAGGCTGTACCTGGCTTTAAAGGCTCATTCTCATGTTGAAGCTGAAAAGCACTGTACCCCGATATACCTTCATCTTTGAATATCTCATTCTCCTTTTCTAAATCAAAAAGTGCTCTACTAGATACTCCTACAACTAAGATTTTAGAAAAATCAACTGGCATAAATAAAAAGCATAAACTAGACTAAAAAGATTTCATTTGAACTATGACCCCATGCGCCAATAACAAGTAGCAAATCAGGCGAATACCATGGCCAATCATTACTGTTCCATGTTACATAAACTAGCAGAAATCTGTCAGGCGCCATTTGAGGTAATAACTTTGTCAAATTTGAATTGTTTTATCAAATTTTATCATTAGGATAACGAATCGAATAATCGCAGTCTTCATCCAGCCGGAAAAATCTAGCCCATTCTATCGAGCTATGAGCTTCGGCTGCATTCTTAATATGAAGCCATTATATTTTGCTGTATTAGCTCACCCTTAAATGCCGCATTAAGCAAGCTTTTCTTCAACGCCTTTAGCTTGTGCAATTGGTTAGTATATCTATCCTGAAGTACCTGTTGCTTTCTGGTAAGTGCATTGAGATACCTAGCAATTCCTTGCTGGGTAAAGCGGTCCGGAAATGAAAAATTTAAATTGTTTACAAAATCAACCTTAACACCTTTTACTGTAGCTCCGGTTCCCTTCTCTTCAATGTACTTTGAAATAGATTTAAACCAATAAAATAAAAAATTTACAATAACTTCCTCGCTTGGTACTATGCCTTTAAGGTCTTGGTTAATTGCTGTATCATATTTCAATTTGCAAACTTTTCCCAATCCAACCCTGGTAGCAATCACAAGATTTCCTGCCGGAATAATATTTGTAGCACTTTCTCTAATCGCAGTCGGTGTAATTTTCAATTCAGTATCCTCGAGACTTTCAACATTCATGTCTCTTACAGAAGCCCAAAGAATATTACCGTTGTCATAATATGACTTATTTTGTTTTGTTGGCGTTCCCCCTCCTATAACTTTAGCAACCTCACCTAACTTTTTAGTTACCCATCCATTCCGTCTCCCTTCACCAAACACTTCATTTAATGCTGTCGGTAGCAAATGCTGCAAATGTTCTAAGTTTTCTTCGATAAGGCATATGGCTTTATCAATACGGGAAAAAAGTACATCTAGCTTTTGAACGATGACTTGCTGCTCTGGTAATGGAGGAAGCGGAACAAGCATGTTTTCAATATGTTCCTTTCCTATATTTGGCTGAGCGCCCTGATTAACTTTATCCTTGATTAGATTTTGAAAAAAATCAGACGTTAGCACATACATCAAAAATCTTTTTATAGACTTTCCTTCTTTAGGATAAAAGTTTCCAACGCGATAATTCTGAACTATAACTCCATAGTCTTTGTCAACCCATGTTACCTTTCCAAGTGTGCCTCCTGTTAGAGCCATTAATAAATCTCCCTTATAAATTCTTATATCCTCAAATTCTTTTTCCCTTGCATCCGAAATGTAATCGCACCCTGATAAATCAAGTTTACCATCGCTTTTACACTGACCAATTTTAACAACTGGGATTCCTGTTTCAACAAAATCAAAATTCCTGAATTGATATCCGTGCTTCAAAACAGCAAATTCACTAAACCTTCTCCACTGCCAACCTTCAGGCAATCCAATACTTTTCTTACTTATTTCCTTATTCATTCGTCCTCCGCCTTTTGTTCTATTAACAATTCCTCTATTTCCTCCATCAATGCTAGTATGCTTCCTTCGTTGCTGCGAATCTGTTCCAGCAATTCCATGGGCGGTAGGTGGTCTTCATCCACCACCTTATTCGGATTTTTGGCACTGAGGTCGCAGTCTTTTATATCATTTACAGCTACCGTCCATTCATTGAGACTGCCTTTTCCTCGCTTTTCAGAATAATGGTACAGTTCCAGAAATTCGTTGAAATGCTCCTCCTGTATAGGTTTGTTCTTTGTCAGCTTGTAGGGAGGTGTTACCTCGTAATACCAAATGTTTTGCGTACGACCGTTGCGACTAAAAAAAACAATATTTGTCTTTACACCGCTGTAGGGCAGGAACACGCCGGCCGGAAGACTTACGATGGTATGGACGTTAAAGCTCTCCAGCAGATCTTGTTTTACCTTAGCAAAGGCATTGCCCGTTTGAAACAGGATGCCTTCAGGGAACACAATAGCAGCCTGCCCCTGCAGTTTCAGACTTTTCATAAAGTACTGCAGGAACAGCAATTCGGTGGCATTGCTTTGCACCGGGAAGTTTTGCTGCACTTGGGGCTTTTCCTTACCGCCAAAGGGCGGGTTTGCCAGGATCACATCGTAGCGGTCCTTTTCCTGTATGTCGCGGATGTTCTGGGTAAGGCTATTCTGCTTATATATGTTGGGACTTTCAATACCATGCAGGATCATATTCATCACGCCCATTACATAAGCCAATGGAGTTTTTTCGTTGCCGAAAAACGTATCCTCTTGCAGCTTTTTCCAGTCACCGGTACTCAACTGGGGTTGTTGTTTCATGTGTCCGTAGGCTTCAATGAGAAACCCTGCACTGCCAACGGCCCCGTCAAAAACTGTTTGGCCGGACTTAGGATTCAGGGCTTTCACCATCGCCTTGATAACTGGGCGGGGAGTATAAAATTCACCGCTGTTGCCACCGTCCGAGCCCATGCCTTTCAACAAATTTTCGTAAACCACGCCAAGTTCGAAAAGATCTTGGCTGCTTTGGAAATTGAGCGTATCCACTATATCAAGCACTTCCCGCAGGGTATGCCCGCTGGCTATTCGATTGTCAATGAATTCGAAGATGCTCCCGATCTTGTATTGCATAGATTTAACATCCTGCACGTTGGCTTTAAAGCCTTTTAAATAAGGAAAGAGGGTGCTGTTTACAAACCGGGTGAGATCATCGCCGGTAAGCTGCCTTTTAACATCCAGCCTCCCTTGCTCATCTTTGGAGCAGGCCCACTGTTCCCACTGGTAATCTTCATGAATAACATAGTTATAGGTCTTCCCTTCAAGCAGGGCATCGTCGGCCTTGTTACGTTCATAATCATGCAGGAACTTCAGAAACAGGATCCAGCTGATTTGTTCGGTATAATGCATGGCGCCACTGATTCCGTCATCGCGGCGGAGGATATCGGTTATGCGATCTATTTTAGGTTGGAGCGACATAGATTTAAATAAAAAGTCCGTTGAAAAGTGACCAAATCTTATTTTGGATTTCTTGTACGGCTAAGCTTTCGTTTAGTTGCCCAATATCATGAACAGCACCTCTATTTGGTTTGAAAAAACTTAGTTCTGCAGGCGAAACAGCAGGAGAAAATTCCTTGTTTCCCCGGGCAATTACTCTGACCCTTCTTGAAACGGGAAAATCGGGCCGGCCCGAAGGCTGAATGACTTCGTCCACGGCGGCTACTAAATGCGTTAGATAAGTTTGTGCGGGAATACCCGGAATTTTGTCCACCCGCTGAAAAAGAAGAATTACATCGCCCGCCCGGGCAGTTTTTGCCGCACCTTTCTTTCTAATGGAGAAATGCAGGTCGAACTCCGGAAGGGCTTCATCCTCCATATAAGCCCATGCGGTTCCTCCCTCCCGCTTAATGTTTTTTACCCATTTGATATCAGTTGGCTGGCACATAATCTTCCTCTTTTAAAGGTTCTTCAAAAAGTTCTATCGATTCCGGCTGGCCGAATATTCCCCAGCGGTCTTGGTATTTCCCCAACGCCTTCACCCTGTTATAATCCAGATAAGCCCGCTTCTCACCCCCTTTTATCGTGTTTAAGAATAATTCTTTGACCTCTTTTCCATTAAAAACAAAGAATTCAGGTTTCGCCGTCGGTTGGTCCACATGCAGGTTTACCAGCACAAAATAAATATCATCGGTTACTTTTGTTTTATCCAAGGTCCAGCAAATTGACTTTTTACGCTGAATGCCCTTTACCTGCACTTTCAGAACCAATTGATCCTTTTGCACCAATAAATCGATTGCCTTGGTATTTCCAAAGGTTAAGGTAACATTATAACCTCGCCGGCACAATTCACCGGCAGCATAAAGCTCGCTGGCAATTCCGGTTTGCGTTTTTTCAAGTTTTAATTCAGCCATTAGCTTAAAATTGGTATAAACGACTCTGCAATTCGTAATAAGCGGATATCATATTCTGAATGCCGCCAAAATAATTCGCCGCTTCTTTTGGCGTGCCCATTTGGTTTAACCGGATCAACTGTGGTAGTTTTTCCCGGCTTAATTCTTTAACCCCATCCTTTTCATACCGGTCCAAGACAAACTGCAGGAACTGCTTGGCCCTCGCCTGATCATAGCCGTCAAAATAGGCTTTATCCTCCTTGACCTTCGAAGCCCTCTGCCGGCGGGTAATAATCCCCCTATTAAACGCCAAGTAGGCCAGTAGATCAAAATAATCGCTTTCCTCGGCATGGAGCATCTGGGTCAGCGATTCCATGTGCTCGCTGTCGAAGCCTTTCGCGCTAAGATCTTTTAAAAGCTTTTCGCGAAGGTCGGGGTTGGCCCACATTGCTCTAAGGTCTTCTTCTCGTTCAAACAGGCCCGGCAGCACCTTTACCAGTTCTTCTAGGAATTGCCTGGCTGTTAGCGGACGGCCATCTGCGCCAATAAAACGAGTTTCAATATTGGTCACTTTCAGCCTGCGGCCATTGGACAGTCTTACTTCCAGCCTTTCGTACGGCTGGGGAGGCGGGTCTTCCTCATTACCGCCCTCATCACCGCTTTTGGGCGGTGTTTTAGGACCTTTAGGCCCCCCGCTTCCTGAACCTATCGGCTCGGCAGGACCATCCCATTCAGGATCGTAAAATAACTCCGAAGCTCCAGTAAAATCAATAATGGTGAAAAAGTCTTTCCCCTCGAACACTCTTGTTCCCCGACCGATGATCTGCTTAAACTCCACGATGGAATTAATGGTACGACAAAGTACAATATTCCGCACGTTTCGGGCATCGACACCGGTGGTCAGCATTTGCGAAGAAGTGAGGATGATGGGAATGTACCTGTCGTTATCCTGGAAGCGCTCCAGCAACCGCCGGCCAAAAATACCCTCATCACTCGTTACCCGTACGCAGTAATCCGGGTCCTTCACCGTTTTGTATTGGTTTAGGGTATCCCGCATGTTTAGGGCATGATCTTGGTCCACGCAAAACACGATGGTCTTATCCAATGGCCTGATATTCTCCAGAATGGTCCTGGCAATCAGGGCCGTTCGGTCTGGAATAATGATGCATCGGTCAAAATCACCCAGACCGTAAAGGCTTTTCGACACCTCTCCCTTTACCACCTGGTCATCTTGGGTATAAATGTATTGATCAATGTTGGTTTGGATGCGCTTTACCTTGTAAGGCGTAAGAAAGCCGTCGCTGATGCCTTCCTTAAGAGAATATTCATACAGGGGTTGGCCAAAATAATCATAAGTATCCACGTTGGCTTCCCGCTTCGGTGTGGCCGTTAGCCCGATGTGTACCGCCCCGTTGAAATGGTTCAGGATATCCCTCCAACTTCCCTCTTCATGAGCGCTTCCTCGGTGGCACTCGTCAATGATTACCGCATCAAAAAAATCTTTTGGATAATTCTTATAATACCCACCAATATCTTCTTTTTCGGCTATGGCCTGGTAAATGGCAAAGAAGATATAGGCATTAGTAGGTACTATGCCATTACGCTTCCGGATTTCCTCACCATTGATTTTAATAATATCCTTTTCATAAGGATTGAAGGTATTCATGGCTTGGTCAACCAGCACGTTGCGGTCAGCTAGGAACAGGATTCGGGGTCTTCTGTCAGCGCCATCGAGGTTCCATTTGGACTGGAGCAGCTTATGTACGATCTGAAATGCAATTACTGTTTTGCCCGTGCCGGTAGCCAACGTCAGCAGTAGCCTCCTTTTACCGGCAGCGATCCCCTCCATCACCTTCTGAACCGCTATTTCCTGGTAATAGCGGGGAGGCTTGTCGCCAGAAAGGTACAAAGGCTCCTGGAGCAGCTTTTCCGTTAAAGGGGTTTGTCGGGGTATAGCTTTCTCAAATAATTCTTCCGGTGTGGGGTAATGGTCAATGAATGCGCCCCTCCCTTCTTGGACGTCAAATTCATATATACGTTTGCCATTGGTGGCATACAAAAAGCGGACTTTTAATTTTTGGGCATAGCTGTTAGCCTGCTGGAGGCCCTCAGTGCACTCCTTGTCTTCGCTTTTTGCTTCTATAAGCCCGATAAAGGTATTATTATAAATGAGGAGGTAATCCACAAAGCACCTTCCGCCTCTTTTGCCACCAAATAGTTTACGGCCATCCGTAAAGTAATATTCCCGACGGATGTTGTGGGGTTGCCAATTTTTAGCTTTCAGAGCGGGATCAATATAATTGGCACGGGTATCGGCTTCTGAATAAGGCATCAGATAGTTTTGATTTCTAGCACAAAATATGAAAAATTGCTAACTGAAAATTTGGACGATATACGGAGAAAGTTAAAATTTTCAGGTCGCTTCTCCCAGCCCGCTCAACTCCTTCTTTACCTTATCCTGGAAAGTAATATGATGATACTACGGAATTTGTGCAAGGGGCGTTTGCACAAATTCATTTTCACCCAACGGCACCATTTTCAGGGCTTTGCCTTCTGCGGAAGCGTTACCCACTTCCACGGGTACCTACTGTACGAATTGCATGTAGGCAACCCCAAACGTCCTCATGTGTTTCAGGTTCCGGGCCGAAATGCCTTTCATCTTGGGATAAGCTTTTTGCAGATCCGCTGCCAGCCGGTCAATGACTTTGGTGCCCCACCTTTTAGCTTGCTGCTGCTCGAAAATGGCCCTGCCGACCTTCCTATACAAGGCCAACAGTATAAGCATTCGTACTTAACGCCGCTTTCATCCAAGCAGTCTGCATCTCCTGCTTCAGGTGCGTAAGCAATGTGGTAAAGTCCAAGGATTGGTCTCGATTCATGATGCAGGTTTTGATAGAGAAAACGTAGGAAGAGAAGATTACCTGTACCCTATGGAATTCATTATGGGTTAGGCATTTGTTCCCAAAAATTTGTCAACCGAAATTAAGAGGCAGGGAAGTAGAAAGTCAACTTCCATTAAACTGCAGCCCGGCCCATTTTATGTCGTTCCATTTCCAAATTAATATCAAAAGTTAGCTGACATTACATACCCTTCAGGCAAGGCAAACACCTCATCCATTCCTTTTCACAGGTTTACTCAATTTTAGCCCGATTTTGTTTGCAAATTGTTTGCAAATAAAAAAGCACCTACAGGACTGAAGCCCATAAGTACTTGATTATCAAGTGACCCTGTAGGGACTCGAACCCTAGACCCGCTGATTAAGAGTCAGCTGCTCTACCAACTGAGCTACAGAGTCATTTTTCTTTACGAGGAGTACAAATTAAAGATTTTTGGCTCATTTCCAAAATACTCTCATAAAAAAATAGGACCCGGGATCTGAAATTTGAAACAGCAGCTAAACCTTTCTAAAACTACAGCCTGCCTGACGAAACATTTCAAATCCAGATCACGGGTCCCGTATACTATTGAGTCCTGGCCCGGACCGCTACAGGCTCCTCTCCCATTCTATCTCCACTCAACGGTGAACCTTAAACGATCTCAAGAACTTAGGCGGACATCTTCTTCTTCAGGTTCTGGTCGATAGCGTCCAGGAACTCCTCGGTGTACAGGAAGTCGGTGCCGTGCTGTACTTTACCCGGCTTGATGGTCAGCGCCAGGTCCTTGGTCATCTTGCCGCTCTCTACGGTCTCGATACATACCTGCTCCAGGGCCTGACAGAAGTCGATCAGCTCTTGGTTGCCGTCCAGCTTGCCGCGGAAGGCCAGGCCACGGGTCCATGCAAAGATGGACGCGATGGGGTTGGTAGAAGTCGGGTTGCCTTTCTGGTGCTCGCGGAAGTGACGGGTAACGGTACCGTGGGCAGCTTCAGCTTCCATGGTCTTTCCGTCAGGAGTCACCAGCACAGAGGTCATCAGACCCAGCGAGCCAAAGCCCTGGGCAACAGAGTCGCTCTGCACGTCGCCATCATAGTTCTTACAAGCCCATACGAAACCACCGTTCCACTTCATGGCAGATGCTACCATGTCGTCGATCAGGCGGTGCTCATAAGTGATGCCGGCATCAGCGTATTTCTGCTTGAATTCAGCTTCGAATACTTCCTGGAACAGGTCCTTGAAGCGGCCGTCGTATTTTTTCAGAATGGTGTTCTTGGTGCTCATGTACAGGGGCCAGCCTTTTTGCAGGGCCATGTTCATGCAGGAACGGGCAAAACCGCGGATGCTCTCGTCGGTGTTGTACATGGCCAGGGCCACGCCACCTTCACCGGAATAGTTGTACACTTCGTACTCCTGCTTTTCGCCGTTCTCACCTTCGAAGGTGATCTTCAGCTTGCCTTTTCCTTTTACCACAAAATCGGTTGCGCGGTACTGGTCGCCGAAGGCGTGACGGCCTACAATGATCGGGCGGTCCCAGGTACTTACCAGGCGGGGGATGTTGTTGATCACGATCGGCTCGCGGAACACAGTGCCGTCCAGGATGTTACGGATCGTGCCATTAGGGCTCTTCCACATCTGCTTCAGGCCAAACTCCTCTACGCGGGCTTCATCGGGAGTGATGGTCGCGCACTTGATCCCTACACCGTACTGCTTGATGGCATTGGCGGCGTCGATCGTTACCTGGTCGTTGGTCTGGTCGCGGTACTCGATACCGAGATCATAATACTTGATGTCAACTTCGATATAAGGAAGGATCAGTTTGTCTTTGATGAACTTCCAAATAATGCGGGTCATTTCATCACCATCCAGTTCTACCACCGGATTGGCAACCTTGATTTTTTGGCTCATTTTTTCTCGCTTTTTGAAATAGGTGCGCAAATCTAAGGTATTATCCAAAGCCCCCTACACATATAAAAATTATTCCGTTTGACAAAGCCGGAAAATTGCACTAACTTCTCGTTATGAAGCTCGCCTTGTCATTCCACCAATACCTTAACCAGTTTGTGTCCCTGACAGATGAAGAGTTTGAAAATCATATACTTCCGCACATTTCCATCCGCCGGTTCCGGAAAAAGGACGTCATCACCCGGGCGGGCGAAGTGGAAAATTTCCTGAATTTCATTGCCATTGGCCTGGTGCGCGAATACTACATTTGCAAGGGCATGCAGGTGAATACCCAGATCTCCAGCGAGGGCCAACTGGTCAATGTTTTGGAATCCTTCTACAGCCGCACACCCTCGGAATCCTTCCTCGAAGCCCTCGAACCCTCCACCCTCATTTCCATCACCTTCGACGACCTGGAAAAAGTTTTTGTACAAAGCCAGAAAATGGAACGCCTCGGCCGCCGCATCATCACCAGTTCCCTCACGCTCAAAGAACGCCGCCAACTGCTCATCAGCCGGCTCGACCCCCGCGAACGCTTTATCCGCTTCGTGAGCCGTCACCCCGACCTCATCCAGCGGGTCCCCCAAAAGCACCTCGCCTCTTTCCTCAACATTCAACCGGAAACGTTCAGCCGCTTTAAACATCTATTACGGGCGAAAAGCACGGAACAGGATATTGGTTAATTCGTTAATTGGTTAATTAGTTCATTAGTTAATTGGATATTAGGACCTGATGGCGGCAACGGAGCTGTAAAACTTTTTGGATAGAAACCGGTGAATACCGGTTTTTCTGTTCCTCCTGACCCCAATTAACCAATTAACGAATTAACCAATCCCTAAACCTGTACTTTCCGGACCCGCAATACCAGCACCGAAATAGATAAAGCCAGCACGGCTACCAGGGCGAAGGACCATTGCATGCCGAAAGCTTTGGAAATGGAGCCGACCAGCAGCGGGCCGCTGAGGAAGCCGGCATAACCGATAATCGTTACGGAGGCAATGGCGTAGGCGGGCGGCATCTTTTTGGTTTTGGTGGCCAGCATATACACCAGAGGGATCACGATGGAATCGCCCAGCCCCACCACCAGAAAGCCGGCGCAGGCGCTCCATAAATAAGGAAAGAAAATCGCCAGGGAATAGCCTATCGCCATCAGGATGCCGTTGGCAACCAGCACGGCCACGGGACCGAAACGGGCGATCATCTTATCCCCTACCAGGCGGCCGGCGGTCATGGCCATGATAAAAGATGTATAGCCAAAGGTCACCTGCTCTTTGTCCACCTTGATCACCTGGCGGAAATAGTTGACGCTCCAGTCGAACATGGTGCCCTCGCAGATCATGGCGCAAAAAGCAATGAGTCCCAGCAAAAAAAGATAGCGATCGGGGGCAATGAAAAAAGGACGGCGCTCCACGGCGCCCGGCCCCGTGCCGTGAATTTTTCCCTTGAACAGGAACGAGGCCCCGGTCACCAAAGCGGCAGAAAGGGCAAAATGCCCCGCAGGCGCCACGCCCCGGGCGATCATCAGCGTGCCGGCAGCCGCCGCCACCAGGCAGGCCAGGCTCCACAGCCCATGGAAGGTGGTGACAATGGGCCGGTCGTACAGCTTCTGCACCTCCAGCGAATTGGTATTGATGGAAATATTGACCAGGTTGCGGCACAAGCCGAAAAGCACCAGCAGGGGCACCAGCACCCAGACCGAAGGGGCCAGCGCCAGCAGCCACAGGTTCAGGGCAAACAACACCATGCTCCACCCGATGATCCCCCGCGTTCCATACCTGGACACCATCCAGCTCGACAGCGGCAAGCCGCACACCTGCCCCACGGGAATGGCAAAAAGCACCCCGCCCCAGCGCGCATCATCCAGTCCCAGCCCCTGCTGGATCTCGGGGATCCGCGACGCCCACGAAGCGGTAACGACCCCGGAAACAAAATAAAAAACCGCCGTAATCCATCTCGCCTTGCGCCGAGCCTCTAGGTTGAACATGCGGGCAAAAGTAAGAGAGTTTACGAGTTTACAAGTTTACGGGTTTACGAGTTCCCTACGGGCGCCAGCAACTCGTAAACTTGTAAACTCGTAAACCCGTAAACTTTATCTTTGCCGCTTCACCATGAGTACAAATACCAGCAAAGGAAAAACGACTGAAACCCCGTTAATGCAGCAGCATAATGCCATCAAGGCCAGGTACCCCGATGCCGTGCTGCTGTTCCGCGTGGGCGACTTTTACGAAACCTTTGGCTCCGACGCCGTCATTGCCGCCCAGGTGCTGGGCATCACCCTCACCAAGCGCAACAATGGCTCGGCCTCCTCCTCCGAGCTGGCCGGCTTTCCCCACCATGCCCTCGACACCTACCTGCACAAGCTGGTAAAGGCCGGCTACCGCGTGGCCATCTGCGACCAGCTCGAAGACCCCAAGGCCGCCAAGGGCATCGTCAAAAGAGGCGTCACCGAAATGGTCACCCCCGGCACGGCCACCAACGACAAGCTGCTGGAGCACGGCACCAACAACTTTCTGGCGGCCCTCCACATCACGCCCAAGGAGCGCTACGGCCTGGCATTTTTGGACATCTCCACCGGTGAGTTCTTCGTGGCCGAAGGCGACCGCGAATACGCCGACAAGCTGCTCAGCGGCTTCAAGCCGGCCGAAGTGATCTTCCAGCGCCAGCACCAGAAAAAATTCAAGGAAGAGTTCGGCTCCAAATACTACTCCTATACGCTCGACGAATGGATCTTCCAGCAGCACTATGCCGAAGATACCCTGCTGAAACATTTCGATACCCACTCGCTCAAAGGCTTTGGCGTGGAAGGCATGACCGACGCCCTCATCGCCGCCGCGGCAGTACTGCATTATTTGAAAGATACCGAGCACCCCAACCTGCAGCACATCACCTCGCTGCAGCGCATCGACCAAAAGGATTATTTGTGGATGGACCGCTTTACCATCCGCAACCTCGAGCTGCTCGGCAGCGCCGTGGAAAGCGGCAACTCCCTGCTCAAAGTGCTCGACTCCACCTGTACGCCCATGGGCGCCCGCCAGCTGAAACGCTGGGTGGTATTCCCGCTGAAAGACCTGGCCAAGATCAACGAGCGCCTCGACGTGGTGGAACACCTGATCCTGCAGTCGGAGCTGCGCCAGAAGCTCGTACATTCCATGCGGCAGTGCGGCGACATGGAGCGGCTGGTGAGCAAGGTGCCGCTGAAAAAAATTAACCCCCGCGAGCTGCTGCAGCTGGCCCGCGCCCTGCGCCAGATCGACGTGCTCAAAGGCCTTTGCCACGAGAGCGAAAGCCCCTACCTGCAGCGCCTGTCCGACGCCCTCAACCCCTGTCATTATATTACCGATAAGGTGGTGGCCACCATCATCGACAACCCGCCGGCAGTGGCGGCTAAAGGAGGCTTCATCAACAGCGGCATGCACGAACAGCTCGACGAGCTGCGCGGCATCGCCCACCATGGCAAGGAATACCTGCAAAAGATCCAGCAGGACGAGGCTGACCGTACCGGCATCTCGTCGCTGAAAGTGGGCTTCAACAACGTGTTTGGCTACTACCTGGAAGTGACCAACTCCCACAAAAGCAAGGTGCCGCCGGAATGGATCCGCAAGCAAACCCTCGCCAACGCGGAACGCTACATCACCCCCGAACTGAAGGACTACGAAGAAAAGATCACGGGGGCAGAAGAAAAAATCCTGGCCATCGAGGCGCAGCTGTTCGACAGCCTGCTGAACGAGCTGCACGACTTCCTCTCCTGCATCCAGAGCAACGCCCAGATCGTGGCCACCCTCGACTGCCTGGCGGCCTTTGCGCAGAACGCCCTCCAGTACAACTACAAAAAGCCGCGCCTGCACGAGGGCGACGAGCTGTCGGTACGCGACGGCCGCCACCCGGTGATCGAACGCAACCTGCCGCCTTCGGAAACCTACGTGGCCAACGACCTGCTGCTGGACAAAAACGACCAGCAGATCATCATCCTGACGGGACCGAACATGAGCGGTAAGTCGGCCCTGCTGCGGCAGACGGCCCTCATCACCCTGATGGCACACATGGGCTCCTTCGTGCCCGCCGCCGAAGCGCTGGTGCCGCTGACCGACAAGATCTTTACCCGCGTGGGCGCCTCGGACAACCTCAGTGCCGGCGAATCCACCTTCATGGTGGAGATGAACGAAACGGCCTCCATCATCAACAACATCTCGCCCCGCTGCCTGATCCTGCTCGACGAGATCGGCCGCGGCACCTCTACCTACGACGGGATCTCCATTGCCTGGAGCATAGCCGAACACCTGCACAACTCGCCGCATGCGCCCAAGACCTTTTTCGCCACGCACTACCACGAGCTGAACGAGCTGGAAAACAAGCTGCCCCGGGTGAAGAACTACCATATCACCAACAAGGAGATCGGCAACAAGGTGATCTTCCTGCGCAAGCTGGCGCCGGGCGGCAGCACCCACAGCTTCGGTATCCACGTGGCCAAGATGGCCGGCATGCCGCCCGAGCTCATTCAGCGGGCGCAGGAGGTGCTGAAGCAACTGGAAAAGCAGCACGTGTCGGACAACATGGCGGAAACGGTCAAGCAGCTGTCCGCCCCCCGCGTGCAATTGAGCATTTTCGACGCCCACAGCGAAACCTTCGACGAGATCCGCACGCTGCTGAACACTATCGACATCAACCGCCTCACGCCGGTGGAAGCGCTTTTAAAATTGAATGAGATCAAGGGGCTGCTGAAGTAAGTTTACACGTTAACACGTTTACGGGTTTACGGGTTGTGTACGGGTTGAGTGGTTTTTGAAATAACAACCATAATTAACGGCCTAATTGTACAAGGGAACTCGTAAACCCGTAAACTTGTACACTCGTAAACTGCTTATAAAAGAACATGAGAAAACTGATTGCCGGCCTGCTCCTCCTCCTGCCCGTATGTGTACTGGCGCAGGGACCTACGCCCGAGGAGGCGTTGGAGAAATTTTCCAAATACCCGCAGGAAAAGATCTATTTGCATTTTGACAAGGGCAACTACCTGGCGGGCGAAACGGCCCGCTTCAAGGCCTACATCTTTTCCGGGGGAACCCTCTCCCGTATTTCCACGAACCTGTACATCGAATGCCTGGACCGCAACAAGCGCCTGCTGTACAACAACCTGCTGCCGGTAGCTTCCGGCATCGCCGAAGGATCGCTGGCTTTTCCCAAAACATTTCCCGAGGATGTGTACTACGTCCGCGCCTACACCTCCTGGATGCTCAATTTTTCGGAAACCTTTCATTTTGTACAGCCCCTGAATATTTATAACCCTGCCTCCCTCACCCGGCTGGTACAAAGCCCTGTGGCCTGGGAAGCCAGCGCGCATCCCGAAGGCGGCACGCTGCTGGCCAACACCGAATGCGAAGTGGCGGTGCGCCTGCATGCCACCGGCCTGCTGCCCCAGAAGTGGAGCGGCTACCTGTTCGAGGGCGCTGATTCGGCAACCAGGCTGTCCGAATTTACCTCGCTGAACGAGGAGATCGCCTCCTTCCGGTTCCAGCCTCTCCCTGGCAAACAGTACAGCGTGCGGCTGACCGACGAAAACCATACCACCCGGGTGGTGGCCCTGCCCCCCGTGGCGGCCCAGGGCTTTGCCCTCCAGGCCGGTAAGCTGCGCGAAGGCATCGCCTTTCGCCTGGCGGCAAAAGGCATCGGCGGCAATTTGAGCAACTGCAAACTGGTAGCGCAGCAGGAAGGCCAGGTGCTGTACAGCGCCCTGATCAAAAGCCCCAAGGAAGAAGTGAACGGGATAATCCCCCTGGACTCCGCCACCCGCGGACTGGTGCACCTGACCCTGTTCGATGCGTCCGGCAAGGCCGCCTGCGAGCGGCTGTGCTTTATCGAGGCCCTGCCCAACGCCGTCCCCTCCCTGCAGCTGCAACAGACCAGCGGGGCTAAACGCGGGCTGAACGAATGGAAGGTGGCGCTCGATACCGCCAACCTGGACTCCTACTCCCTGGAGGTGCTCAACGCCTCCACGCCGGTGGCGGAGGAAGGACGCAGCCTGTTCACCACCCTCTGGCTGGGCGACCTGGCCACCGTCCCCTACAAAGGCGACTGGTACTTCCACAGCAGCGATCCCTATGCCTTCAAGGCCCTGGACGACCTGCTGATCACTGAAAAATGGGCCCGCTTCCGCTGGGACGAATTGCTGAAAGACCCCACCCCCAAACCCACCTACCTGCCGGACTATTTCCTGAGCTACGAAGGCGTGGCCAAACGCAACAAAAAGCCCCTGGTCAACAAGGAAGTGAACATGCTGTTCCAGCTGAAGGATTCCTCCAAAATCCTCATCAACGTCAAAACCGACAGCATCGGCCGCTTCCGCCTGCGCAACCTGATCTTCCGCGATACGGCCAAAGTATATTTCCAGGCCAATACGCAGAAAGCCAACGCCACCAATATCGATATCGACTTCCGCCGCCTGGAAACCATCGTTCCGTTAGCGGGCTCCCTGCCGCCGGCACGCTTCGCTTCGGTGAAGCGCAGCGCAGGCGACAGCATTCCTGCCTGGGTGAAAGAATACCACAACAACCAGAAAAACAAGGAAACGGCGGACGAGCGCTACAAGATGCTGGAAGCGGTATCGGTCAAGGGCACCCGCAGGGATGCCACGGAACGGCTGAACCGGCAACTGAGCACCGGCATGTTCCAGAGCATCGACGAAACGCTGTTCGACTTCGTGAACAACGAAAACGACGCCATCGGTTACGGCAGCATCTTCGACTGGCTGCAGGGACGGGTGGCGGGCCTGACCTTCCAGAGCATGGAGGGCGACCTGGTTCCCTACATCCGCAACGCCCGGGCCCGCATCTTCCGCGATGAGTTTGAGATCGCCCCCTCCGAGGTGGGCACCATTCCCACCAGCGAGATCGCCATGGTGAAAGTGCTGAAGAACGGCTTTTCCACCGGCGGCCCCTCCATTGCCATTTATACCCTGCGGGCCGGCATTACGCCCCGAACTACGGTGGCCTCCCTGCCAAGCAATACCCTGGCCGGCTACCCGAAGGTGGACAAGTTCCAGGAGCTTAACCCCTCAGAACTTTATGATAAAAGCCGCGTGGATACCCGCAGCGTGCTGTATTGGAATACCAGGGTGAAACCCGAGAACGGCACCGAGACCATCAAATTTTACAACAACGACATTTCCAACCGGGTGCGTATGATCATCCTCGGGTTTACCGGCGACGGCAGGCCGGTTTACCTGAACAAGGAAATCACGCTTTAAGCACCGGCAGCCCCTAAAAGCAAAAAACCTCCTTCCGGAGGTTTTTTGCTTTTGTGGTGTACCAGCAACGAATTACAGACCGAACACGCCGGAATTGAGTTGTTGCAGCACTTGTTTCTTTTCGCCGGAAGGCACCAACAGCGAGATGTTGTGGGCGCTGCCGCCGTAGGACACCATGCGGATACCCATATTCTTCAGGCTGGTAAATACTTTCTCCAGCAGGTCGGGATCGGAAGCGATCTCGTTGCCGACGATGGAAATGATGGTCTGGTCCTTATCCACTTCTACGGAGCCCAGCGCTTCCAGTTCGCGTTTGATGGACGACAGGTAAGTGTCGGAATCCACGGTTACGGAAACCGCTACTTCCGAAGTGGTGATCATGTCGATGGAGGTCTTGTACTTTTCAAAGATCTCGAACACCTTGCGCAGGAAGCCGTAGGCCAGCAGCATGCGGCTGCTCTTGATCTTGATGGCGGTGATGCCGTCCTTGGCGGCTACGGCCTTGACACCGTTGGAACCGGCTTCGGAAGAGATGGTCGTTCCTTTGGCTTCGGGCTCCATGGTGTTGAGCAGTTTTACGGGCACGTTGTACTGCTGGGCCGGCCAGATGGAAGCCGGGTGCAGGATCTTGGCGCCGAAGTAAGCCAGCTCGGCGGCTTCGTCGAAGCTCAGTTGCTCGATGGGAACGGTCCGGTTCACGACACGGGGATCGTTGTTGTGCATCCCGCTGATGTCGGTCCAGATCTCGCAAACGGAGGCGCCGGCAGCGGCGGCGATCAGCGAAGCGCTGTAGTCGCTGCCACCACGCTTGAGGTTGTCCACCTCGCCACGGGCATTGCGGCAGATGTATCCCTGGGTTACGAACAGGGTTTTGTCGCCCTGGGCGTCCACCAGGTGGGCCAGCTTTTCCTTGATCGCGGGCACCTGGGGCTCGTCGTTCTCGTCGATGCTCATGAAGTTCAGGGCCGGAAGCAGGGCATGGTTGATGCCGGCTTCGGTCAGGTAAACCGAGAACAGCTTGGTCGACAGCAGCTCGCCCTGGGCCAGGATGTCCTTGTTCAGGGCTTCGCTGAACGATATTTTACGGGTAATGTTCAGAAACTCGAAATGCTCTTTGATGATTTCGTTGGCCTGGGCCAGCGCGGCTTCGCTCTGTACCAGCCCGGTCACGAATTGCTTGTAATGAGCTTCCAGGGCAGCGATCTTCTCCCCGGCGGCGTCGCGGTCGCCTTTGGCCATTAAAGAGGAAATTTCCACCAGCGCATTGGTGGTGCCCGAAACCGCACTCAGCACAACAATTTTCTTGTCGTTATCTGCAGTGACCAGTCTTGCTACTTCATGCATGCGTTGCGGCAAGCCTACGCTGGTGCCGCCGAATTTCATTACTTTCATAAGTACCCCCTGTCCTGCACCTGCAGGACGTTTTTTTTATGAGCCGCAAAATTAAGTGTAGAACTGCATCACCAATCAAAACGGCGAAGGAATATTGTACTTCCCGGCCAGCTGGTGCAGATCGGTGACCACGGCGGCATGCAGGGGAATACCGCCCTGGCGGCGCTCCACCTCCATTTCCCGCTCGGGATCGCCGGGGATGAGCACTTTCTGCCGTTCGTCGATGGGTTTGGCTTCGCGGAAGCGTTCGATCCACTGGTCCATATGCTGCAGGAAGTCGTCTGCCGGGCGGAAGCCGTCGATGCGCATGGCGCCGAAGAAGTGGCCGACGCCTTCGCCGGGCATGTTCTGCGGCATGGGCACGTAGGCCGGGAAGGGCGGCACCCAGGGGCCGTAGTTGGCGCCGCTGAGCACGGCCGAAAAGATGTCCACCACGGCGCCGAGGGCATAGCCTTTATGGCTGCCGCGTTCACGGTCGCTGCCCAGAGGCAGCAGGGCACCGCCGGTTTTGAGGGCGTGGGCGTCGGTACTGCTGCCGCCTTCCTTGTCCTGGATCCAGCCGGTCGGGGCTTCCAGGTTTTTGCGCTGCAGGATCTCCAGCTTGCCGTTGGCGGCCGTGGTGGTGGCCAGGTCGGCCACGAAGGGCGGCTGCTTGCCGGCGGGGATGGCCACGCAAATGGGGTTGGTGCCCAGCATCCGCTCGGTGGAAAAGGTAGGAGCCACCAGGGCGGAGGCATTGGTCATGGAGATGCCGATCATGCCGTGCTCCAGGGCCAGCATGGCATGGGCGGCGGCAATGCCGTAATGGTTGCTGTTTTTCACGCTTACCCAGCCGCTGCCGACATTTTTGGCTTTTTCAATGGCCAGCTTCATGGCATGCGGCGCTACTACCAGGCCCAGGCCTTTGTCGCCGTCGACGGTGGCGGTAGAGGGGGTTTCATGAACGGTTTTGATGGCGGGGGTAGGATTCACCCGGCCGGCTTCGTAGAGCCGCACGTAGCCGCTGAGGCGGGCCACGCCATGGGAGTCGATCCCCCGCAGGTCGGCGGAGACGAGCACCTGGGTGGCCAGTTCGGCATCGGCTTCGCTGCAGCCGATTTGTTGGAAGATGGATCGGGTAAACCGGACGAGTTCGGGATAAGAAATGATATGTTCCTGCATGGGCCAAAAGTACGGAAACGAAAAATGCCCCGCGGAGGGGGCATTGGTCGGTTGAAATATCGATGAGAACGATCGCTTAGAACGGCAGATCGTCCGCTACGTCGGGTCCGGTAGTGGCAGGGGCTGCAGCCTGTTGGCGGCTCGGGGCGGCCATGGGCTGTTGGTACTGCTGGGGCTCTCCGCCCAGCGCATTTTCGCGGCCACCCAGCAGCTGCACTTCGCGTACGCGCAGCGACAGGGAAGCGCCGGAAGTACCGTCGCCACGGGTAAAACTTCTTACCTCGGGAGCACCCTCCACAAATATTTGCTTCCCTTTGGTAAGATAGGGGGCAATGGCTGTACGGTCGGTCCAGTAAGCACAATCCACCCAGGTGGTTTTTTCCTGGCTCATTCCCTGGCTGTCCTTGTACTTCTCGGTATGGGCTACCGTAAAGTTGATTACGCTTTTACCATTAACTGTGTTGACCACACAGTCTTTTCCTAAGTTTCCAATTACTTGCATTTTAATCATAGTGCTCAATATTAGGCATCCAAGTTACATTTTTCCCCAATCAATCGCCCCCTTTTTCCTAAAAATTTTAGTTTTTTCTAGCATATGGCTGACCTTAAAACGGGCAAAGGCGCCACCTGGAGCGCCTTTGCGGAATTATGCACATTTTAGCAACAAGCCTGAGCAGTTCCTGAGTTAATATCCATCCGGAAGAACAAGAAAACTCTACGCTCAGGAAAACAACTTAGGAACTCAGGAACGCTGTCAGGGCTTATCCTGCTGTTCCCAGCTTTCCTCCTGCCCTCTCTGATCTTTTCCGGATTGCCGGTGGTCGCCCTTGCCGCCCATTTCGCTGATGCCGCTGCTTGTGTTGTGCGGGCTGGGCTGCCCCGATGCCGGGACGGTATTGTTCATTTGTCCTTCATGGTGCCCGCCGTCCTGGTAATTCAGTCCGGCATTGCTCCGGTCCCTTCCTTCGTTTTTATTCTCTTTCATATGAACTGTTTTCGGTAGGGGGTACAAAAAGCGGTCCAGAGCACCGGGCAGGCTTTTAACAATCAGGGCAACAGCGGGCCGGATTAGTATCCTATCTTTGCGGCTTCGTTATGAGCAAAAAAGGAAAAGTTCTGGTAGCCATGAGCGGCGGTATCGACAGTACCGTCACGGCCCTGATGCTTCATGAGCAAGGCTATGAAGTGGTCGGCATCACCATGAAAACATGGGATTACACTGCGAGCGGCGGCAGCAAGAAAGAAACCGGGTGTTGCAACCTGGACAGTTTTAACGACGCCCGCCAGGCCGCGGTGGAACATGGCTTTCCCCATTATATTCTCGATATCCGCGACGAGTTCGGCTCCTTTGTGGTGGAAAACTTCGTAGACGAATACCTCTCGGGCCGTACGCCCAACCCCTGCGTGCTCTGCAATACGCACATCAAGTGGCGCGCCCTGCTGAAACGGGCCGACGCCCTCGGTTGCGATTTTATCGCCACCGGGCACTACGCCTCGGTGTACCAGCACCAGAACGGCCGCTTCGTGATCACCAAAGGCGTGGACGAAACCAAGGACCAGAGCTATGTGCTGTGGGGCCTGGAACAGGACCTCCTGAGCCGCACCCTGCTGCCCCTGGGCGGCTACCGCAAAACGGAGATCCGCCAGATGGCCCACGACTTCGGCTACCCCGAGCTGGCCAAGAAAAGCGAGAGCTACGAGATCTGCTTTGTGCCCGACAACGACTACCGCGGCTTCCTGAAGCGCAAGGTGGAAGGCCTGGAAGACAAAGTGGCCGGCGGCAACTTTGTGGACAAGTCCGGTAAGGTGCTGGGCATCCATAAAGGCTATCCCTTTTACACCATCGGGCAGCGCAAGGGCCTCGACATCGCTTTGGGCAAACCGGCCTATGTCACCCATATCGATCCCGAAACCAATACGGTCGTGCTGGGCGATGAAGAAGACCTGGAAAAGGAAGACATGCAGGTGGCCCGCATCAACTGGATCAAATACGATGGCCTCGAAGGCGAGCTGGAAGCCATTACCAAGATCCGCTACAAGGACAAGGGCAGCCTGTCCACCCTGCGGGTCGACGGCACGAATGCCGTGGTGCGGTTCTATGAAAAAGCCAAGGGCATTGCCCCCGGGCAAAGCGCCGTTTTCTACGAAGGCAACGACGTGATCGGCGGCGGCATTATCCAGAGAGCCCGCCTGTAGCGGCGATAAGCACAATAGACAATAAGCAATAGGCAATAAGCCGAAAGCGGTAAATTTCATCCAACAGGGATGAAATTTACCGCTTTCGGCTTTTATTGTTAGCTTAGTTCATAATATAACCTCCGGACCCTCGTTTTACCCTACGAATTTTATTATGCATCTTATGAGGATTCAACCCGCTTACATACTCGCTTTATTCCTGCTGCTGGCGGCCGTTGCAGGTTGTACGAAAGAGGAAGAGTTCAAAACGGATGCCCTGTCCGACTACCTGTTGTCGCAACCGGGTAAATACATCACCTACCGGCTGGATTCCACGGTCTTTTACCCGCAGCTGGGCCGCACCCAGGAAGTCCACTCCTACCAGGAAAAGCACGTGGTGGATTCGCCCTTCACCGACAATGCCGGCCGCAGCGGTTACCGCATCTTCCGCTACCTGCGGGATGTGGACGGCACCACCCCCTGGACCACCGCAGGCACCTACTACCTGATCCTTCAGCGCAACCAGGCGGAGGAAGTGGAAAACAACCGCCGGGTTACGAAGCTGGTGCTCCCCTTCCGCACCGGCAACAGCTGGAAAGCCTACAGCCAGGTGGCCGATAACCCTTTCGCGTATGCCTACGAGTTTAACGACGACAACCACATCAAGCTGTCTACGCTCTGGGATGTACAGTATACAGGCACGGGGGAAACGATGGAGGTCAATGGCAAAACCCTGGCGGACGTGCTGACCGTGGAAGGACCGGATATCGCCGTCAACGTGCCGGTAACCGATCCCAACTCGTTTGCGTCCCGCACCTACCTGCTGGAACGTTATGCGAAAAATATCGGACTGGTGTACCAGGAGTTTGAAATGTGGGAGTACCAGCCCAACCCCAACCCCAACAGTACGGCCTTCCGGGTGGGCTTCGGCGTCAAAAAGACGATGATCGATCACAACTGACCCCTTTACATATGAAGAAAATACTACTCTTGTTTTGGCCGCTGCTCTGCCTGGCAGAGCAACTGCAAGCACAGCGCTATCTCGTTCGCTTTAAAAACAAAGGATTTTCTACGTTTACCATCGAGAACCCCTCCGCCTACCTGTCGCCGGCAGCGCTCGAGCGGCGCCAGCGGCACGGCATTGCGGTGGACAGTACCGACCTGCCGGTGACGGCCCGTTACCTCGACAGTTTAAGGACCGTTACCGGGGTGACGGTGCTCAACGTTTCGCGCTGGCTCAACCAGGTCTCCATCCAGGTACCCGCCGCCAATGCCACTGCAGCCCTGGCAAAGATCAACAGCTTTCCTTTTGTGCTGGCCGCCTCCCGCATTGCCAGCCGCCTGCAGTCGGGGGAAACCTCCGCTCAGGAGGTACCGGGCAGTTCCTCCCCCGCTCCTTCCGCGGCCCAGCGCCAGCAGGCCGTCACCGCCAACCACTTCGATTACGGCAACGCCCTCAACCAGATCCGCCTGCATAACGGCGAATTCCTGCACAACATCGGCCTGCGGGGCCAGAACATGACCCTGGGCGTCCTGGACGTCGGCTTTAGAAATTTTGATGTCCTGAAGGCGTTTGACAGCGCCCGCACCAACGGGCAGCTGCTGGGCACCTGGGACTTCGTGGCCCGGGAAGCCAGCGTTTCCGAAGACGGCACCCACGGCCTGTACGTGTTTTCCACCATAGCCGCCCATGTACCCGGCACGATGGTGGGTACCGCTCCCAAAGCCCGGTATTACCTGTTCCGTACGGAGGATAACGCCTCCGAATATCCCATCGAAGAGCACAACTGGGTGTGCGGGGCCGAACGGCTCGACAGTTCCGGGGGCCAGGTGCTTTCTTCCTCCCTGGGCTACCGCTACTTTTCCGATGCGACCCTGACCCACCCGTATTCCGACCTCAACGGCAATACCACCATAGCGGCGATCGGGGCCGACCTGGCCGCCAAAAAGGGCCTGCTGGTGGTGCAGTCTGCCGGCAATGACGGCGCCGGTGGCGCCAATACCATCCTGACGCCTGCCGATGCCGACAGCATCCTGGTAGTGGGTGCGGTAACCCCCAGCGGTGCAGCGGCAAATTTTACCAGCCAGGGTCCCACCTCCGACGGGCAGATCAAACCGGACGTGGTGGCGTTGGGCGCCCCGGCAGTTCTGTGGGGAACGGCCAATGCCACCATTACCGGGAACGGCACTTCCTACTCCACCCCCATCATGGCGGGCCTGGCCACCTGCCTGTGGCAGGGCTTCCCGGAGGTCAACAACATGAAGATCATCCAGGTGCTGCGCCAGGCGGGCAGCGCTACGGCCAACCCCAATAACCAGACGGGTTACGGCATCCCCGATATACGCAAGGCCCTGTTGCAGTTACTGAAAGAAACCGCTGCGGCCACCGCTACCGAGGTCAACTGCAAAGCCACCCTGAGCTGGACCAGCAAGGATGTGAGCGCCATGCGCTACGAGATCGAACGGAAATACCCCGGGGAAACCGCTTTCAGCAAGATCGGGCAGGTAGCCGGCACGGGTACCGAGTTCGGCTCCCGCACCTACCGGTTCGAAGATCCGCTGGCCGGCCCTGCGACCGGGGAGGTTTCGTACCGCATCCGGCAGGTGGTGGATACCGCAGCAGGCAGTTTCCTGGCCGATTATATCGATACGGTGGCCGCTACGCTGCCCTCCTCCTGCACGCAGAAGGGCCCGGAAACCGTTTCGCTGCTCTCCAACCCCACCACCGGCAGCTTTTACGTGCAGGCCACCATGGACGAGGCCATCGACAATTTCACCATTCGCATCGTCAACGCCCTGGGGCAAACGATGCTGCACCACAAAACGAGCAAGCCCGCAGGGCTGGTGAATATCCCGCTGAATATCCCGACCCTGCCCGCAGGGAAGTATTTTGTCAGCGTGTACAAGGACAAACAGTTGCTGGCGACCCGGGAGCTGATCAAGCTATGATTTAAGCAAAACCGCGGAAAACAGGGTATCAGCCCGCTGCCGGTACCCGGTCCAGTACTGCTGGTGCAGCAGCTGCAGCGACAGCTCGTTTTGGAAAAAGGCCACCGCTTCCTCGTTCTCCTGCCGGAAGACCGAACAGGTGCAATACACCAGGATACCGCCGGCAGGAAGGCTGCGGACCGCATGTTGCACGATCCGCCGCTGCAGGGCGGCATACTGCCCTATTTTCTCTTTTTCAAAAAAATACAATTGCTCGGGGGTGCGGCCCCAGGTGCCGGAGCCGGTGCAGGGCACGTCGCACAGCACCAGGTCGAAGTGGCGGGGCTGGGAAAAGCCGGGCGCCGCCACATCGGCCACAAAGGCCTGGAAATCGCGGATGCCGGCTTCTGCGAACCGCTTTTTCAGGTTGATAAGGATCGATTCGCGGACGTCCGATACCGTTAGCCGCAAGCCGGGCAGGCGGTCCTTCAGCAGGATGGATTTGCCGCCGCTAGCGGCGCAGCAATCCCAGGCCGACCGGATCTTCCTTTCCTTCTCGGGCAGCGTCCACAACCCGTCGAGCACCTGTTGCGAGCTCGCATCCTGCACCACCGCCTCGGCGTTCAGCTGCAGCACCTCATCGATCTTGGTAGCCGGCGCCACGGCCAGGCAATGGTCATTCACCGGGCGAAAAGGAATGCCTGCCTGCTCCAGCTTTTTCTTCACTACCTGTTCCTTTCCCGGCCGCAGGCGCAGAAAGGTATCCGGCTGCACCAGGAACGAATGGGAAAACGCGTCGAAGGCCAGCTGCTCCGACACCTCCGCCTTCCAGGGAAAGATCGCCTCCGCACGGAAGTCATGCGGCGCTGCCAGGTGGATTTTTTCGGCCAGGGGGGCCGTTACCGCCTCGTTCCATTCGGGACGCAGGGCTTTCAATACGGGCTGCTCTTCCCGGCTGCACAGGAACAGGGCAAGGAGCAGGCGTTCCGCCACCGGCATTTTGCGCAAGGCGTGGCCCAGCCGGAAATAGCAATAGCACAGGTGGGTGATCTGCCGGCGGTCGCGGGAGCCGAACTTTTTGTGCAGCGAAAAGAATTTTTTTAAAAAAGAAGGAAAGGGTTCTTCGCCGGCATACGCCTGAAGAATGGTTTGTGCGGTCTGGAGGTAAGCCTGGATAAACATGTTCAAATAAAAAAAGCGATTGTAAAACTACAATCGCTTTTTTGTATCGAAGTAAAAAGGTGCTATCAGAGTTGCAGCAGGGCCTGCAGGGGATCCCGGCCTACCAGCAGCAGCTCGGGGTTTTCCAGCAGTTCTTTCACGCGTACCAGGAAGCTTACCGACTCACGGCCGTCGATGATGCGGTGGTCGTAGCTCAGGGCCAGGTACATCATGGGGCGCACCACCACTTCACCTTTCACCACCATCGGGCGTTCCTGGATCTTGTGCATGCCCAGGATAGCGGATTGGGGGATGTTGATGATGGGGGTGGACAGCAGCGAACCGAACACACCACCGTTGGTGATGGTGAAGGTACCGCCCTGCATTTCGTCCATGGAAAGCTTGTTGTCGCGGGCTTTGGTCGCCAGCTCCACCACTTTCTGCTCGATCTGGGCCATGCTCAGGCTTTCGGCGTTGCGGATCACGGGAACCACCAGGCCTTTCGGAGCCGATACGGCGATGGAAATATCGCAGTACTCGTGGTATACCAGCGCGTCGCCGTCGATGTAGGCGTTTACGGCGGGCCACTCACGCAGGGCGATGGTTACGGCCTTGGTGAAAAAGCTCATGAAGCCCAGGTTCACGCCGTGCTTTTCCTTGAACTTGTCCTTGTTGGCGGCGCGGATGGCCATGATGCGGCTCATGTCCACCTCGTTGAACGTGGTGAGCATGGCGGTAGTGTTCTTGGCCTCTACCAGGCGGCGGGAAACCGTGCGGCGCAGGGGGCTCATTTTCTCGCGGCGGTCTTCGCGGGAGAAAGCGGCCGGACCGGCTTTGCCGGCGGGTTGTGCCAGGGCGCCCAGGACATCGTCCTTTAAAATCTTTCCGCCAAAGCCCGAGGGAGCGATGGTGGAGGGATTGATTTTCTTATCAGCGATAATGGCCGAAGCTACCGGGGTAGCCTTGATCTCGGCGGCAGGAACAGCAACCGGTGCGGCGGCAGCCTGCGGTTTGGCTTCCGCCTGGGGAGCGGCGGCCTTTGCTTCCTCTTTGGCCGGGGCGGCGGCAGCGCCTTCCGGTTTCTGGGCGGTTTCGTCGATCTGGGCCACCACATCGCCGATGTTGAGGGTATCGCCTTCTTTTCCTACAGTCTTTAAAATGCCTGCCTGCTCGGCATTCACTTCGAAAGTGGCTTTTTCGCTTTCGAGTTCGGCAATTACTTCATCACGCTGCACATAATCACCATCCTTCTTCAACCATTTAACCAGGGTTACTTCGTTAATAGATTCTCCAACTGTAGGAACTTTAATATCAATCATAATTACTTGTTTCTGTTTTTTGACTGCTCTCCTTTTCGTCCGGGGCGGACAAAAACGGCGAATGTTATTTCACAATTGTTTGTTTCCGGAAGCGGTTCGAAACTGCTTTTGCCCCTTATACGGTGAAAGCGGTTTCTACGATCTCGGCCTGCTCCTGTGCGTGCACTTTCGAGTAGCCGGAAGCGGTAGCTGCGCTCGGCTGACGGCTGATGATGCCGTAATTGATCGACTTCAGGTGCATTTGCAGGAAGGAAGCGGCGCCCATGTTCAGGGGCTCTTCCTGTACCCAGAACCAGGTAGCGTTGCTGTACTTCTGGTACAGGGCTTCCAGTTGCTTCGCGGGCAGGGGATAGAGCTGCTCCAGGCGGATGATGGCCACGTCGCGGCGGGCCTCCTTCTGCTGGCGGTCGGCCAGGTCGTAATACACCTTGCCGCTGCAGAACAGCACCTTCTTCACTTCGGAGGCATCTTTCACGAAGGTATCGTCGATCACTTCGCTGAATCCGCCCTTGGTGAACTGGTCGATGTGCGAGTAGGCACTGGTCAGACGCAGGTTGGCTTTGGGAGAGAAATTCACCAGCGGCTTGCGGAACGGCCATGCCAGCTGGCGGCGCAGGGCATGGAAGAAGTTGGCGGCGGTGGTGATATTGGTAATAATGATGTTGTTTTCGGCGCAGAGCTGCAGGAAGCGTTCCAGGCGGGCGCTGGAGTGCTCGGGTCCCTGTCCTTCGTAGCCGTGGGGCAGCAGCATCACCAGGCCGTTCATGCGCTGCCACTTGGTTTCGGCGGAGGAAAGGAACTGGTCGATAATGATTTGTGCGCTGTTGGCAAAGTCGCCGAACTGGGCTTCCCAAAGCACCAGGGCGTTCGGGTTGGCCAGGGCATAGCCGTATTCAAAGCCGAGCACGGCGTATTCGCTCAGCAGGGAGTTGTAGATACGGAAGGTTCCCTGGTTATCCGACAGCCTGCTCAGGCGGTTGTATTCCTTGTTGTTGGTTTCGTCAAACATAACGGCATGGCGGTGCGAGAAGGTGCCGCGCTTGACGTCCTGGCCGCTCATGCGCACATCCTTACCTTCGGTCAGGAGGCTGGAGTAGGCCAGCAGTTCGGCGGTTGCCCAGTCGATCTTTTGCTCGGCATCGTACAGCTTCACCTTGTCCTGCAGCAGCTTTTCCACCTTACGCAGGGGCTTGAACTCCTCGGGCCACTTCATCAGCGAATCGAACAGTTGCTTCAGCTGGTCGGCAGAAATAGCGGTAGCGGGCGACTGGTCGAAATCCTCTTCCGTAGAACGGCGGAGGCTGCGCCACCACTGTTCGGGTTGCTGGTATTTATACGGCAGGGGGTTTTGTTTGATCTCATCCAGGCGTTCCTGCAGGTCGTTCCAGAACTTTTGTTCCATTTCCTTGGCCAGTTCCTGGGCCCCGGGATCGCCATTTTTCAGCAGGTACTGCACGTAGGTTTCGCGGGGGTTGGCGTGCTTCTCGATGAGGGAGTACAGCTGGGGCTGGGTGAACTTCGGATCATCGCCTTCGTTGTGGCCGTGGCGGCGGTAGCACACCATATCCACGAAAATATCGGAGTTGAACTCCTGGCGGTAGCGGGTGGCGATCTCTACGCATTTCACCACGGCTTCGGCATCGTCGCCGTTCACGTGCAGGACGGGGGCCTGTACGGTGGCGGCAACGGAGGTGCTGTAATCGGAGCTGCGCGCATCGTCGAAATCGGTGGTAAAGCCGATCTGGTTGTTGATCACGAAGTGGATGGTACCGCCGGTATAATAACCTTTCAGGTTGCTCATTTGGAGGATCTCGTACACCAGGCCCTGGCCGGCAACGGCGGCGTCGCCGTGGATCAGGATGGGCAGTACGGAGTCAAATTCGGAGCCGTACATCACGTCGGCTTTTGCACGGCAGAAGCCCAGGACTACGGGGTCCACGGCCTCGAGGTGCGAGGGGTTGGGGGTCAGCTTCACGTTCACGGTCTTGCCGCTGGCGGTTTGGATATCGCTGCTGAAGCCGAGGTGGTATTTCACGTCACCGCTGCCCATGGTTTGGTCGGGGATGGCGGTGCCTTCGAATTCGCTAAAAATCTGTTCGTAGGTTTTACCCAGGGTATTGGCCAGCACGTTCAGGCGGCCGCGGTGGGCCATGCCGATCACCACTTCCTGTACGCCGCCTTCGGCGCCGGTGTTGATGATGGTATCGAGGGCCGCAATCGTGGTTTCACCACCTTCCAGGGAGAATCGCTTTTGGCCGATATATTTGGTATGCAGGAAACGTTCGAAAATAACGCCCTGGTTCAGCTTCTCGAGGATGATTCTTCTTTTCTCGAGGGGCAGGGGTTGCTGCAGGGTGGACTCAACTTCCTTTTCCAACCATTCCACGCGGTTTTGCTTCATTACATATTGGTACTCCACTCCCACGTTGCTGGCGTAGATGACCTGCAGGCGGTCGATGATGTTCTGCAGGGTGGTGGTGCCCAGGCCGATGAACTGGCCGGCAGCGAAGGACTGCTGCAGGTCGCTCTCACTTAAACCGAAGTATTTTAATTCGAGGTTGGCGCCGCGGTTTTTGCGTTCGCGGATGGGGTTTGTTTTCGCGATCAGGTGGCCTTTTTTGCGGTAGGCCTGGATCAGGTTGAAAACGGAAAATTCTTTAGCCAGCTGGCCAGCATCGACGGAGGCGCCTGCGGCGGGTGCTGCAGGGGCGTTGCCATTCAGTTCGTTGCTGACAGCAAAATCAAAACCTTCGAAAAATTTGCGGTAGTCGGGGTCAACACTTTCAGGATTTTGAACGAAGTCCCTGTACAGATTTTCAATAAACGCCGGATGAGAATGAGTAATATACGAAAAGTCCTTCATGAAAGGAGGTTTACAAGGTTAATTGAGGATTGCAAATATCGTGTAAAATCTGACAAACAAGATTATTTCAGGGAAAATGATTCATATAGCTTTTTTTTAATTAGGACATGAGTATCAATATTAATATATAGATAACTCTGGGGGTGCAGGGGAAGGTACAGAAAAATAAAAAGCACCCTTTGGGGGTGCTTTAAAAAAATTTACGAAGGCGGAATTAAGCTAAGGTATTCTGTTTTTTAGCCAGTTTGCTTTTCAGGTTGTTGGCTTTATTTTTATGAATTACACCACGTTTTGCCAGTTTATCGATCATAGAGATAACGTCAGGCAGTTGCTCACCGGCGGCTGTTTTTTCGGTCACCGCTTTAAAATCACGAATAGCGTTACGGGTAGTTTTACCATAATAACGATTTCTTTCGCGGCGTGTTGCGGATTGACGCACGTCCTTCTTTGTTGCCTTATGATTAGCCATGTATACTTGAATTTGGACGGCAAAGGTAAGAGAATCCGATAAAAAAAAGAAACAAAATAAATAAAATCTCCTTTGTTCCCCTGATGCACTGATAAACAACTCTTTATCCAGTTGAGCACAGGGTGCAGGAAAGCCCCCTCCCTTCTCCTCTGCAGCCCGAATCTATAGCCGGTTGCGCTGTTTGATAGCGATGAGGGATAAAATTTAATGGACCAGAATTTGAAATATTAAAACTTTTTAATAAACTTTGTTAAATATCGGACGCTCCTTCCCCTCTTTAATAACCCCTCGCCCTATAAAATTTTCTAAAATCATCCTATGACAGCGGCCCTGCCGCTTCGTGAAAACGGAAAACCACCACCAAAAAAAGGTTGCAGCTCTCTCCGTCAAAGGAACACCCGGATACATGGAGTAATTGCCCTTTGTTGAAATACGGCAGCTTTGTAGCCTTTCATTTATTAACTGCTTAAAAAAACATCATTACAGTTAAAGAACCTGCTTCCCTTCACTAGTTTACCGGACCTTTTTTTTCTCTGATGCCACCACCCCGGGGCTTTCACCTTATTGCAGCCTTAAAGGCTGTTGCCTTTTACCCGGGAGTGTCCGGATCAAGCCTAATCGTTTCCGGATTCAGTCCCAAGGAACGACTTTCCGGTTGCCTATCAATCCATACCCGATGCAACAGCGAAAAGCCTTCCCCCCTGTGTCTCCCGTGAAACTGACTCCATTTTTAAACCCAAAACCAGCTTGAATTATGAGAAATGTTATCTTACTTGCCTGCTGCGCTTTCCTTCTGTGTTTTTCTGCCTTTAGCCAGCAGTCCCCAAACGATTCTGCGACCCTTTCCTTCTCCATCCGGGATGCGCAAACCGGAAGACCGGTTCAGGCAACTGTACAGGTTTTCGCTTCCTCTTTCGCACGGAAGGCCCTTACCGATAAAGGCGGCACCATCAATTGGAAAGTACCGTCTAAGAAGCATCTTGTCTCCATTTCCGCGCCGCAATACAAGCCGCAAACCACGAGTTATACGCCGGAAGCGTTGAAGAAACTGAGCATCTCGGTCCTGCTCGACCCGGTTGCAAAACGCGGCCTCGCCCCTCAGGAAGCCTCGGGTCCCATTACCAACAAGGCTGTGGTTTGCGGATATGTATTGGATGAAAAGACTTCGGAACCTGTGGCGGGTGCCTTGGTAAAAATGGCTATCAATGGCAAGGAAAGCAAAACGGACGCAGACGGCTTCTTCAAATTGGAATCCCCTACCTATACCCCAAGCAATGGCACGGATAAGCACGTGATTAGAACCAGCCTTGTCATTGAAAAAAGCGGATATAAAACCCTTTCCTACAAGGAAATTCCATTATTTGAGGACCTTTTCAAATGCAAGATCAACCTCAGAAAGGGAACAGGCATTACGGTTTGGGAATATCAACATCCTGTATTGGACCCCGAACGGCCGCCCTATTCTTCGGGCATAACTGAAAGAGCCGAAGTGGCAGCGGTTTCCCCCATTCCTTATCCGGCAGCCACATCGGATTCTGCCTGCACGGCCCCGGCCACCATACGCGTTTACCACGGCGACGACCAAAAGGAATGCAAGGGCTGTAACAACTGCACCTCTATCACCCAACTCTCCCTGGAAACTTATGTAGAGACGGGCTTGGATGACGAATGGCTGGCCAGTTGGAGCCAGGAATCCTTAAAAGCCGGGGCAGTCGCCTACCGCACCTATGCCGCCTGGCGGGTGCAGCATCCGCGATCCGCCAATTATGACATTAGCGCTTATCCCTGCGACCAGAATTGGGAAGGGGCCGATGCCTCTGCAAAAACCAAGGCTGCTGCTACGGCTACCACCGGCGAACTGCTGGTGAACAAATCGAACCTTTTATTAAAGGCGGAATACAGCGCAGAAACCAATAATACAGGTTGTGGAGACGGCAAGTCCGGCACCGCCGGCGCATGGCCCTGTATAAAGGATGTTGTTTGCAAAGGCACCACTTCTTCGGGGCATGGAAGAGGAATGTGCCAGAACGGATCGCACCGGTGGGGCAATAAGGGAAAAAGCTATACCCAGATCCTGGATCATTATTATAATCCCGGTTCCATTAAAAGGTGTAATGATACCCGTCAGGTGGACCTTGTATTTTTGGTAGACAATACGGGCAGCATGGGAGAAGAAATCCAAGGCGTTAAAAACTCCATTATCAAAGTATTGAATGATCCCCAATTCGTTAAAGCTGGAAATGGAACTGTATTTCAACTGGTGACTTTCAAAGACAACGTAAATGCGCTGGCGCCCACCCAGGACCTCAATGTAATTAAAAGCCAGGTGGAGGTACTGGTTGCGGAAGGGGGAGATGACTGTCCTGAAGGGTCGGTAGAAGCCATAAAAGCAGTAAAAGACAAGGTGCGCGGCTGGAACAACGGGGCAATCATGTTGTTTACGGATGCTTCGCCTCACTCCGGGCAGGACATTGAGGTATTAACCGAGGAGCTGGACTTCCTAGGCATAAAGCTTTCGGTTCAACTCTCCGGCGATTGCAATGACCTGCCCAGCTATTCAGGGAAAAGTTTGCCCCGTGCTTCCGGTCAAGCCATAGCTTCCTGGTTGCCAGACTCTATTCCTTATGCGGATAACCGGGATGGCGCTCCCCAGACTACTGCCAGCCTCTCCCCTTTACCTGGAGCAATCGAGGCCTTTTCTTTCATGGCCTTAGAAACTGGAGGTGTGTTTGCGTTTATTCCCGAGATAAACAGCAGGAATCCCAATGATATAGCGCGTTACGAAAACATGGCCTTCAACCTAATTTTCAGTTCTGTAAAACCCAGCCTTACCAATATTGAGCCTTCAAAAGGACCTATAGGAGGGATCTTGGGCCTTACGGTTAAAGGTATGCAGACAAACTTCAATGCTACGACCCGGCTATCGTTTTCAGATACAGGAATTACCGTAAAGGAACTAACCGTTCTGTCGAACGATAAACTGCAGGCAATCATCAGCATCGGCCCTTCGGTGCTGCCAGGTTTTAAGGACGCACAAACGATTACATCAGTTCCTAAATTGGTTATTGATACTTCGGGGACTTCCGATTCCACCCTAACGGAATTGGTTACGGACACGGCAAGGGCCAAAGGGCTGTTCCAGGTAATCAACGCACCCTCCGGGCCATCAATCTTAAGTGTGGCTCCGGCTTCGGCAACTGCAGGCCAGGATCTTACCATAAATGTCACAGGTATTCATACCCACTTTGACAGCACGTCCGTATTAAACCTGGGATCCGGCATTACTGTATTGCATGCAACAGCGTTAAGCCGGGAGGAACTGCAGGCCGATATCCGTATTGCTTCCTCGGCCCTTCCGGGCTTCCGGAATGTTACCGTAACGACGGGCGCCGAACAGGCAGTCGAAAACGTGCCGGGACCATTCCTCGTTACCGCGGCTACCGACACTTGTTCCTTCCTGCTCGCAGATCTGGGCCCGGATAAAGGGGTCAACCTGTTTTACGCCGATTCTGCCTGTACCTACCTTTCCGCGAGTATACAAGACAGCACAAATACAGCTGGATATACCTTCGGGTGGAATACAGGCGATACCACGCCTGTTATCTGGGTATGCCCTGAAATTACCACTTCTTATTCCGTTGTCGCCGCAAGGGGCGGTTGTACCTTCAGCGATACAGTCACTGTTTTTGTGAGCCGGTGTCCCAGCAACCTGGTGGTGGCAGCCACTTCTTGCAGCACCCGCACCAAAATTAAATGGAGAGAGCCCATTAATTTTTATCCCGGCACCATCCGTTTACCGGATTTCCTGGACAGCAGTAAAGGAACACTTACTTACCTCGGATCCCTGAAAGGAGACGGCTACTATTTATCCGATAAAGATTATTCCTGGCCCATGGCCCGGAATATTTCCGGCAAGCTTGGCGGAAAAAAGGCGCAGGGCCACTTGGCTACGTTAACCAGCAGGGAAGAAAACAATTTTGTTTTCCAAAGAATTAAAGGAAAGGGAATTTCGCCCTGGCTTGGATTGTATAATACCGGAAAGCCGGGTAAGTTCCGCTGGATATCAGGGAAGAAGGTAAACTATAAAAACTGGGCTGACGGACAGCCAGACAACAAGGGTGCAAGCAAGGGAAGAGTGCAGGAGCCTTTTGTACAGATGTTGGACAGTAACGGAAAATGGAATGACCGTCGAAACGATAGCCTGCCTTTCCTGTCCGAATTTGAGCACCCATTGCTCAGGTTTAAACAGATTTCGGGACCGCCTAACGGCAGTCTTCAAAAGCCCGGAACATATGTTGTCCGGTATGAGCGGATAAGTCTTGCGACCCGGCAAAAAGACACCTGCACTTTCAGCATTTGGGTACAATGCGATTCAACCAGGAAAACCGATTCGAATGGTTCTACTCCTTCTCCGGATCCTCAAAAGGTAAAGACAGGCAATGGCCTTAAATCAGGAACTTCCACTGCTGAAGCTGTTTCAGTTGTCGACAATACCGGAAATACAAAAATACCATCCGACTTAAAGCTGACTGCGTTTCAAATTACGGGTACCCACTATTTCCTGGTTACCCTGGTCAGTGAAGATATGGGAACAAAGGCACAGGTTCAAGTGCTGGATGCGACAGGAAGAATGGTAGAAAGACAGGAAGGTTTTGTACCGGGACAGTCAATTCGGATGGGGCATCTTTTACAACCCGGCTTCTATTTTATTGTGGCAGTACAAAATAGCAGGAAAGAAGTTTTGAAAGTTGTGAAGAGATAAGGCAGACCTCGATTTTGAGAAGGAATGTATTATTCTCAAAACAGCAAAAGCCTCTCTATGAGAGGCTTTTGTAACAATAATATGGCAGCTCTACCAATAGGCTTAAGCACTACCAAATAATGGGTGTTCAAGCAAAAAAGAACCGCATCGGTTCTATAGGAAACAATGGGCACCGCCTCTCGCTAAAGGCGATATTGGTAGCACATGGCCAGACAGTGAAAAAGTTGGGCATAGCCCAACCCAGTGCAGTCAGGACCGTTCGAACCGATAAAGCTTCCCCTCTCCCCTAAGGTTTGAAACCATCCGTGAATGGTCTTCCCATCAGTAGCTCTCCTACATGCACAGGCATGGGCGCTGCCCAAGTAAGGCAAAGCCGAAGGCTATACAAGAAGGGCTATAAACGACAAAAGCCTCTTCCGAAGAAAAGGCTTTTGTGTGAATAAATATGGCAGCTACCTACTCTCCCGCAACTAAATGCAGTACCATCGGCCAGAAGGGGCTTAACTTCTCTGT
>NZ_JBBBEI010000034.1:0-52493 GCF_037132455.1 Huijunlia imazamoxiresistens
CGGAGATTTTTTTGGCGAACTCCAGGGCGATGGGCAGGCCTACGTAGCCCAGACCGATCACGGCCAGCTTTTCCTGCTTGGCAATAAGCTGATTATACATGTTTAACTTAGGTTTCTATTTTGACTAGAGGGATGATGATTCCTTATCGGGGTCGCTTACCTTTCGGCGTACTGCTCCTGGTAGTAATGCTGGTAGGCTCCGGAAGTGACGTTGTTCATCCATTCCGTGTTGGCCAGGCACCAGTCGATGGTGAGGCTGAGGCCTTCCTCGAAGGTAACGCTGGGTTTCCAGCCCAGTTCCCGGTTGATCTTGGTGGCGTCGATGGCGTAGCGGCGGTCGTGGCCGGGCCGGTCTTTTACGTAGGTGATCAGCTTTTCGCTTTCGCCGGGGGCGCGTCCAAGCTTCTCGTCCATCTGCTGGCAAAGGAGTTTCACCAGGTCGATGTTCTTCCATTCGTTAAAGCCGCCGATGTTGTAGGTTTCGCCTTCCTTACCCTTGTGGAAAACCAGGTCGATAGCGATGGCGTGGTCCTTTACAAACAGCCAGTCGCGGGTATACAGGCCATCGCCGTAAACCGGCAGCGGCTTTTTGTTGATGATATTGTTGATGAACAGGGGGATCAGCTTCTCGGGGAAGTGGTAGGGACCATAGTTGTTGGAGCAGTTGGAAACGACTACCGGCATATGGTAGGTTTCGCCATAAGCCCGTACGAAGTGGTCGGAAGCCGCTTTGGAAGCGGAATAGGGAGAGTTGGGATCGTAAGGCGTTTCTTCGGTAAACAGGCCGGTATCGCCCAGGGCGCCGTAAACCTCATCGGTGGATACATGATAAAACCGCTTGCCTTCATAATTGCCGTGCCATTGTTTCTTGGCGGCATTCAGGAGGTTCACGGTTCCGACCACGTTGGTATATACAAAATCCAGGGGCGACAGGATGGAGCGGTCGACATGCGATTCCGCGGCCAGGTGGATGACGCCTTCGGGCTGGTAGGTGGCGAACACCCTTTCCAGTTCCGGTGCGTCCAGCAGGTTTACTTTCTCAAAAACGTAATTGGGAGCTTCCTCAACGTCCTTCAAATTTTCCAGGTTCCCGGCATAGGTTAAAGCATCCAGGTTGACGATGCGGTAATCTTTATACTTGGTAACAAACAGACGTACTACATGGGAGCCAATGAACCCGGCTCCTCCGGTAATGAGGATTGTTTTCATGATTTTGTTTATTTCGACCTTTTATACTCCGGGGCCTCCCCGGTAAAGAATTTATTAAAGACCCAAAGGGCTCCTTAGGCAAAGTGATAGTGTTGGCGGTACCATTCGAAGGCGACTTTCAGCCCGTTGCGGATGTTCACTTCCGGGTCGTATCCCAGCAGGGCCTTTGCCTTGGAGATATCCGCCAGGCTGTGCAGCACATCGCCCTTGCGGGAAGGGCCGTATTTGGGCGCCAGGTCGCTGCCGGCAATGCTCTTGATCTCCTCGAACAACTCATTCAGCGACGTTTGTTCGCCGAACGCAATGTTGTATACCTGGTTCACCGCTTCCTTGTTCCGGGTAAACAGCGCCCGGATATTGGCCTGCACGGCATTGTCCACGAAGGTAAAGTCGCGGCTGGTGCTGCCGTCGCCGTTGATGGTGGGGGGTTCGTTGTCCAGCACTGCCTTGACAAACAGGGGAATCACGGCGGCGTAGGCGCCGGTGGGGTTCTGCTTGGGACCGAACACGTTGAAATAACGCAGGCCGACCAGTTCCAGGCCGTAAACGTTGGCGTACACCTTGGCATACAGCTCCATGACGTACTTGGTCACCGCGTAAGGAGAAAGGGGGTTACCGATCTTGTCTTCCACCTTGGGCAGGCCGGGATGGTCGCCATAGGTAGAGGAAGAGGCCGCATACACCACCCGCTGCACGCCCTGTTCCTTGGCGGCGGTGAAGATGTTCAGCGTGCCCGTGATGTTCACCTCGTTGGTGGTCAGGGGATCGTTGATGGAACGGGGAACGGAGCCCAGGGCTGCCTGGTGCGAAATGCCGTCGATGCCCTCGCAGGCCTGCAGGCAGGTCTGGTAGTCACGGATATCGCCCTGGATAAACTCGAACCGGGGATCGGACTCGAACTCTTCAATGTTCTTGAGGAAGCCTGTCGCCAGGTTATCCAGTACCCGCACCTTCGTTACGGTTTCTAACTGCAGCAGATGTTTGACGAGGTTGGAGCCGATAAATCCGGCGCCACCGGTAACCAGTATACGCATTATGCCTTTGTCTTTTTTCTTTTATTATTGTTTTTCTTCTTGAGGCCCATCCATCCAAACAAGTCGCGCAGCCCGCCGGGAGCCGGGGCGGCTTCCTCCTGGAAGTAGCCCGAACCGTAGGCCTGCCCGTAGCCGTAGCGGCCGTAACCATAATACCCGTAGCCGGCCCTTACCTTCACATCATTGAGCAATAGGGATATTTTGGGCAGCTTTTTCTGCTGGTAAAATTCATCGATCAAACCCACCTGCTTTTTGAAGGTATGTCCCTGGCGGACGATATAGAGGGTAGCATCGGCAAACTGGCTCAGCGTCATGGCGTCGCTGACCATACCTACCGGGGCCGTATCGATCACGACCACGTCGAAGTGCTGCTTCAGGTAGGCAAACAGCTCGCTCATCTTTGGATCCAGCAACAGTTCCGAAGGGTTGGGCGGCACCGGTCCGCAGGCCAGCACATACAGGTTTTCATAGCCGGGCACCTGTGTGGGCAGTTCCTCCAGGGTAGCTTTGCCCAGCAGGTAGTTGGTCAGGCCCACACGTTTCGGCAGGTTCAGGCCCGATAAGATCTTGGGCTTGCGGATATCAAATTCGAGTACAATGGTTTTCTTGTTGGCCAGCGACATTACCGCACCGATGTTGGTGCTGATGAACGACTTGCCTTCCCCGCTAAAGGAGGAGGTCACCAGCAGGACCGGCTTTTTAAGGTTGGAAAGGATAAACTGCAGGTTGGAACGCACAATACGGAACTGTTCGGCCACTACTCCGCGGTTGCCCGATTTCACCACCAGGGTTTCCTGGTTAAAGGAGTGCCCCAGTTCGCCGAGGATGGGAGCATTGGTAATCTTTACGATATCGGCCCGGCTGTCTACCCGGTCGTTCAGCATTTCCTTGAGGAAAATGATCAGGGCAGGGATGGCCAGCCCGACGATGATGGCAATCAGCTGGATCGATCTGCGGTCGGGCTTAATGGGTGTGGGGTTGACCACCGCCGGCTCCAGTACGCGGGAGTTGGAGATGGTACCGGCCAGCGACATGGAAATATCCTCTTTTTTCTCCATCAGGAAGTTCACCACCGTTTGTTTCATTTCCTGCTGCTTCTTGATCTCGGCGAGGTTCTGCTGTTTCAACGGCATTGCCTGGATCAGGGCCTGGGCCTCCCTGCTTTTGTTTTGCAGGCGGCCGATGGTGGCCCGAACATAGGATTTATAGTTCCGCATGGCTTCGAACAAGCTTTCGCGGATGCGCTGGATCTCTTCTTCTTTCTGTTTTACCTTGGGGCTGGTCACCGGCTGACGGGCATCGATGGACGCTTTACGTTCGAGCTGGGCCACATTATAAGCCGAGATCAGGGTATTTACCGGCCCGTCGGTCAGTCCGAAGGATGAAGGCACCACGTTAAAAATGGTGGCCGGGTTGGACAGGTAGCTCTCGATCATCTGGGCAACGGTCAGCTGGATCTGGAGCTCGTTGATGGCCTTGTCCGCTTCTTCGTACTTGGAAAAATAATTCTGGGACTGCGCGTCTTCGCCGAACAGGTTGTTTTCCTGGCGGTAGCGCAGCAGCTCGCGGGTGACACTATCCAGCTCGCCGGTCAACACCTTCAGCCGGCCGTCGATAAAGTCGATGGTCTTCCGTTTGGTTTCGTTTTTATCCTCGATGGTCACCACCTTGTATTCATTCATCAACTGGTTGATCAGATCGGCCGCATATTTCGGATGCTCCGCTTCCAGGCTGATGACCACGCTACCCGGGGCCCTGCCGGGAACAATCAGGATGCGGGAGCCCAGTTCCTTAGCAACGACATGGGTAGGCTTGTACACCACTTTGTATTCATTGACCAGCTCGTCAGGTCTTTTGGCCTGAAGGATAAAACTGCCGTATTTATTGGTAAATACCTCATCAAAGGCATGCAGCTTTGTTTCCTCGTTCACCCGAAACCGGCCGTTGGTAAATTCAAACTTCTGGCTGAAAGCGTGCGCGGAGTCGGACAGCGAAATGATCTTTAAGGTAATGGGCGCCTTATTGTATTCATTGATCTCCCGCACATTCCCCTTTACATAATAGATCAGGTTGATGTCGAGTTTTTCCACTACCCGTTCCAGCAGGGGCTTTGAACGGAGGATCTCGATCTCATTCTGGATATTTTTCTGGTTGTCCAGCACGAACATCTGCTGGAACTTATCGTCTCCCCCGCCGCCAGCAGCAGAAGAGCTTTCATCTTTAATGATCAGGGAACCCGATGAACTGTAGATCGGGGTCACATAGCGCAGGTACACAAAAGCGACAAATACGGCAAATACCACCGAAAGGATGAATAACGGCAGAAAGCGAACGTATTTATAAAACAGTTCCTTTATATTAAGAGACGAGGCCTCGTTTGTCTTTAGCTGTTCTTCCATGAAGAAGAAGTTGGTGTTTACTAATTATTTAAGAAGACTGATGAGCAGACCTACCGCGGTAGCGATGCTTAACGCGAACGCCATCTGCTGCCGCACCCTGCTCTGCTCGGTGGTGGTAATGCTGTACTTGGTTTTCTCCACCAGGATGACGTCGTTCTGCTGCAACTGGAAATAAGGCGATTCAAATAACTTGGAGGAGGTAACATCTACAATGCCCAGCTGTCGCTGGCCGTTCTTCTCCCGCAAAATTTTCACTTCCTTCTTTTTACCCGTGATCAGGATATCGCCGGACATGGCCAGTGCTTCCAGCAAGGTCATGTTTTCGACTTCCACGGTATGGACGCCCGGGCTTCCCACCTCGCCAATGACCACGAAGCGGAAGTTCATGAACCGGACGATGACCGTGGGATCGCTCAACTGTCCCGCCAATTTTGCTTTGATGGTCGTTACCAGTTGGCTTTTGGTGAGCCCGGCGGCATGAATGGGTCCCAACCGCGGCAGTTCCAAGTTCCCTTTCTGGTCCACGAGGTAACCGCGGAGCGGCGAGTTGCCCCCGCCGCCGCCGCCCCCGCCCAACCGCTGATTGAACAGCTGATCGACTTCCGGGTCCAGGCTGGAACTGGAAATCTGGACGGACAACAGGTCGTTGGCCTGGATCACCGGCTCGGCAATAAAATAGCTTTTCCGAGTGGTGGTATCCTTAAAATCTTCCAGGTAGTTGTAGACCAACCGGGGCGTTTTACAGGAACCCAGCAACAATCCCAACCCAATCAGCAATAAAAGTGTTACGCGCATGCAATTAATTTATTTTGTTTCCGTAGAGATCAGTCGGCCCTTATCGATATCCGCCACCAGGATGTATCCCAGGCTGTCGATGGCCACCCGGGCCGTCTTACCTTTGACTTCCAGCACTTTTCCTTCCAGGTCGGCCAAGGGCCCATCCGTAACGCGTACGCGCTCATTGGGCTTCACCTCCATTTTCACCAGTTGCACATTCTCATACTCTTCCAGGAAGAGCCGGATGGCCAGGATCTCCTTGTCCTTAATGATGGCCGGCTTTCCATTCCAGTAAATAAAGTTGATGACCCCGTCGGTCATCCGTACCCCGGTGCGGTCCTCATCCGATATACGTACAAATACGTACGACTTAAAGAGGGGCTCTTCCACCAGTTTCACCCGGTCGCTCCATTTGCGGCGTACCCGGTTCAACGGGCAGTAGCTCTCGAAGCCTCTTTCCGTCAACAGGGTATTGACCTTCTTTTCCCATCGTGGCCGGGTATATACGGCATACCATTTATAGCTCACTTCCAGACGTTTACGCAGGGCTTCGCCACCTCAGTCACATATATTTATTTTTTGCAACTGACAACCTGAGCCTATGCGGGTGCAAATATATGCTTTGCTGTGGGACTGACAAACCATTAAAACCATCAGAAATTGAATAAGTTATTATTAACAAGCAGGCGACAAAAAAACCTCATTTCTTTCCAGCGTATACTTTTCACCGGTACCAGGGCAAAGAGCTATTCCTTTTTCGTTGAATATCAGAGGGTAACCTTCCCGGCTTACCCAACCCCGCTGACGAGCCGGATTTCCGTAGACTAACGCAAAACTTTTAATATTTTTTGTGATAACCGAGCCGGCTCCCACCAGGGCATATGCGCCGATCTCCACCCCGCAAACGATGGTGGTATTGGCGCCGAGGCTAGCGCCGCGGCGCACCACCGTGGGGCGGAACTCGTGCTTCCGTTCGATAAAACTGCGGGGGTTGATCACGTTGGTGAACACCACCGAGGGGCCCAGGAACACATCGTCCTCCACCACCACCCCGTTATAGACCGATACGTTGTTCTGGATCTTCACCCCGCTGCCGATGGTAACGCCGTTATCGATAAATACGTTCTGGCCGATATTGCAGCGGGCGCCAAGGCGGCAGGCAGGCATCAGGTGGCTGAAATGCCAGATACGGGTGCCCTCCCCGATAACGGCGCCCTCGTCCACGACAGCCGTTGGATGGATAAAAGTTTGGGACATCTAATAATAATTTAATGCGGCCAAAATAGGCCATTGTCCAGAAAATCGGTCTATTTCTTACCTTCCGACCCCTTAATTGACGCACCTTAAACCCGAAACCATGCAAACCATACTCGGCGCCGGAGGCGCTGTGGGCACCGAACTGGCCAAATGCCTGACCGCTTACACCGGCCGCATCCGGCTGGTCGGCCGCCAGCCCCGCAAGATCAACGAAACGGACGAGCTATTTCCGGCCGACCTGCTGCAGGCCGCCGAGGTACACCGGGCCGTGGCCGGATCGGAGGTGGCCTACCTGACGGCCGGCCTGCTGTACAAGACCGGCTACTGGCAAAAAAACTGGCCGGTGCTGATGCAGAACGTCCTTGCCGCCTGCCGGGCCCACGGTACCCGGCTGGTGTTTTTCGACAATATATATATGTACAGTCCCCACCACCTGCACCGGATGACCGAACACACGCCGGTGCGGCCGGCAAGCAAGAAGGGCGCCGTGCGCCACCAGGTGGCCGGCATGCTGCAGGAGGAGGTGGCCGCGGGCCGGCTGAATGCCCTCATCGCCCGCTCGGCCGACTTTATCGGGGTGAAAAACAGCGCCCTGACCGAAACGGTGGCCCTGAACCTGCTCAAGGGCAAAAAGGCCGTCTGGCTGGTGGATGCCGACAAGGCGCATACCTTCACCTTTGTGCCGGACGCGGCGGCAGCCACCGCCCTGCTGGGCAATACGCCGGAGGCCATCAACCAGGTATGGCACCTGCCCACCGACCCCACCCCCCTGACCGGCCGGCAGTGGGTGGAACTGTTTGCCCGGGAGCTGGGCGTGCGTCCGCAGGTGCAGGTGATCTCCCGGGGTATGCTGAGCCCCCTGGGATTGTTCCTGCCCATTTTAAAGGAGTTGAAAGAAATGGCGTACCAATACGACCGCGACTACATTTTCGACAGCAGCAAGTTTACCCGCACCTTCGGCTACCGGCCCGCCACGCCCCAGGAAAGCGTGCGGGCAGTAGTGGAGGGACTGAGCGCTAAACGGTATGAATCACGTACGTGACCACGCCCCAGACAAAGAAGTTGGAAAAGGGATCCACTTCAATGGAGGCCAGGCTTTTGGTATCGGGCACCAGGCGCACCCGTTTGTCGGGCAGCACCTGCAGCCGCCGGATGAGCATTTCGCCGTTCAGCAGGGCAATGACCACCTTGCCGTTGGCCGCTTCCAGGGAGCGGTCCACGATCACCACGTCGCCATGATGGATGCCCGCTCCGATCATGGCATTGCCGTTGACCCGCAGGAAAAAGGTGGCGGGCTTGTTCCGGACCAGCTGCTCGTTCAGGTCGATGCTTCGGCCCTCCGCATCCATGGCCTCATAGCCACCCGCCGGCTTCTGCTGCCACCAGGCCGGCTCGTCCGGCGCCCTGCCCCCGGCCGGGGAAAAAGAATCCATTGCCATAAACTGAATTTTTATACTAAAAATTTTAGCAAAATTAAGTCCAATAAGCTGCTCCTCCTATAACAGTTATCCACAATCGAAAACGGGAAATCAAGGCTCTTCCATACTTACTACTTCGTAATTCTCCCCTCCTACCGGCTCCCTTGGCAATGCTTTTGCGTGGAAAAAGGTGCTATAAATCATAAAAAAATCACAACCATGAAAAAAGCAATATTTGTAGCGGGGCTGCTGCTCTTTATGGCAGGGACCGCCGATGCCCAGGAGCCCAACCGGATAGGAAAACAGGATACCGCCCTGTACAAGCATCCCCAGCGGGGAGCCAATGATCCCGCCTGGGATAAGAACAAGCGCATGCGCGACCGCCACCAGCAGGGCTGGAAGGCCCGGCCCGACAGCGGCGCCCCCGCCCCCGTGCCGGACAGCATGAGCAACCGCCGCATCTATAAATCACCAAAGACCAAGCAGAAGGCGACCCCCACCGGCCAGGAAGCTACCGGCACCAACAGTACGAATGCACCGAATCCCAAGAATGCCGGGAAAAGCCAACCGGAGTAGAGGGGAATTGGTTAATTGGTTAATTGGGCGCTAAAGCGGGAAGGGCATCCCGGGTGGTTGTCTTTTCCAGCCCTGATGCCCTTCCGAATATCCCGATTAACCAATTAACCAATACCCTATTCCATGATTTGCTCGAAATGCGTCAGCCGCCCGTCGGAGCTCATGCCTTCGATCACGACGCGGAACGCGTCGCTGATGTCGTTATTGTAAAATGACAGGGTGATGGTGCGCTTGCGCGGGCTGGCCACCAGGTTGGGGTTCCAGTAGAGGGTGGTGCGCAGGTCGCGCTGCTCGTTGCGGGGATCCACGGCGGCGTAGTTGGGCGCATAGAACTGCCGGATGGGCGTATAGCCCATGATGGTATTGCCCGACAGGCCCTTGCCCGGCTCGGCCTTCACATCGCCCCCGCGGCGGGTATAGATGGCAATGGCGCCGTTGCCGCCGCCGAAGCCGCCCATGAAGGGTGGGCGGAACACCTTCACGTAGGCCACATCGGTCACCGGCAGGCTCGAGATCATCGACACGTCGGTCTGCACCTCGTCGAGGTAGACCGAGGGCTGGCCGCCCCGCCACTGCATGCTTACATCGGCCCCGGCCGTGGTGATCTGCAAACCGGCCACCTTTCCCTGCAGGTATTGAAAAATGTTCTGGTAGCCCATCGAAGCCGGGTCGTTCACCAGGTCGAACTGGTAGGCGTCCGCCCCCTTGAACAGGCCCGAGGTGTATTTATCGTCCATCACCGCCAGGGGCGACTTCGTCTTGGCGGTTACCGTCACCGTTTCCAGCGTTTTGCCTTTGAGCAGCTCGGCCAGCTTTGCCCGCTCCTCGGCCAGGCGCCGCTGCCGGAAGTTGCCGGCGGTATCCAGGTAGGCCGTCAGGGGCGAATAATTCTTGTTGTAGTTCAGCGCCGCCAGCCGCTCGGTCATAAAGCGGATCTCCGCCCCGGTCAGCGCCTTGTTCTTCTGGTACTGGTAGTGCACCCGCAGGGTATCGAAAAAGATAAAGTTCGGCTGCACGAAGTTTCCGTTCGACTCTACCGGCACCATCATGATGCGGGAGGCGGAATCCTTCTGCCGCACGATCAGGATCACCGTGCCGCCGCCGCGCAGCTGGCTTTCCGACACGCCCACCACCTTGCCCGACAGGGCCAGGTAGTCCGCCTCGCGGGGATAGGTGATGGCGGGGAACTTTCCTTTGACCACGTCCTCCCACTTGAACCGGCGCCAGCCATGGGTCAGCATCACCAGGTCGAGCTGCTGGTTGACCGCATCGCTGTTGGTGGAAAAATAATAGTCGGGGCGGTACACCCTTCCTTTGATCTCGCTGGCCAGCAGCAGGTGGCTGACGATGTTGTTGCTGCTGTCGCGTTCGATGGCGGCATCGGTCACCGACACCGAGAGGCTGGCCGCCAGGCTGTCGGGCACCGTGATCTGGATCTCGTCCTTGGCCCGCTTGCTCAGTCCCCAGCGCTGCACGTTCATTTCGGTGGCAAAGCTGAAGCCTTCGTTCTTGACGAAGGTGATGCGCTCGGCCACGGCATTCCAGGAAGCGTCAAAGAGCGTCATGGTGAGGATGCCGGTGGGCAGGCTTTCGGTGGGGATGGTTTTGGTGGCGGCGACCGTGCTGCCGAGGTCTATATCGGTTTGAAACACCAGGTTCTGCTGCATGGTGCCCACAAGGTGCAGGGTTTTGAGGGCATCGAGCACCGTGGCCGTACGGCTGACGTTGAAGACGCGCCGGGTACCGGCCAGGGCTACCTGCACCGACAGGCCGGAAGGCTTGGCGGCCGGCAGCGGGCTGGTGCGCTCGGCGCCCCTGGCGTCCTTCCAGCGGGCGGTGTAGGTTTCGCCCGGCTGGGGCGCCAGCAGGAAGGAGCCCAGGCCGTGGTGCACCGGCCGCAGCGAATCCTGCACCACGCCCTTGCTGTTGACGATCACGCCCTTTACCACTGCGGGCCGTCCCCACTGGTCGGCCGCCTTGAAGGCCACCCTGTTTTTGAGGCCCGCCACCAGGTCGCCGCCCTCGGGAAAGAATTCGACGGAGGTAACCACCGCCGGTTTGGCCGCCGCGGCGGCCGGCTTATTGGAAAGAATGCGCAGCTCTTTCTCGTATAAAAAGGCCGTGTCGAAGTTGAGCATCCAGCGGGTGTAGGCCCGCACCCGGATAAAGGAACCGGTATATTTTTCCGGCACGTCGAACTGGCCGTTGGTCACCGCCGTCACGATGGGGCTGACGCTGTGCAGCAGCACCGCGCCCTTGTCGTCCACCCAGTCCACGTACAGGGTCTTGCTGCTTTCGGCCGGCACCACCCCTTCCATCAGGTAGGCCTTGAACCAGACGGTCTCACCGGGCGCATAGGAGCTTTTATCGTAGTGCAGGTACACCCGTTCCTGCCCGTATTTTTCGGCATAAACCGCCAGGGTGGAATCGAGGCGCTGGGCCCGGGCCCAGGAGGAGAACAGGAGGAGACCATGCAGGGCAACCAGGCGCAGCAGAAACGTGTATTTCTTCATAAGGAGATCCTTCGCATTTAAGGGCCGTAAATTACAGAAAAAAGAAGCCGCCGGGACAGCGGGTTGCGGTGCCGGCGGCGGGATAAAATAAGGAAAGGGGTAGAAACCCCCTCCCGTTGCTTGCTTGTTTATCACTGACTAATAACTTCGGATCAAAAGGCCGCTGCAATCGATTTAAAAAGCCCCCTATAGACATAGGGCGCGTCAACGATTAACTTAAACTGCCCATTGAATCGAACAGTTAGTTGGCCATCTTGTATGAAAGATGGGTATAGCGGTGGTTGCGGTAATCGGTTGCCAGCGCCTGGATAAAGATCACCCCGTGCTTGCCTTCCGGCGTGACAAAGTAGATCAGCTGGTTGGCCGCCAGCGGGGTCGTGATGTTTTTCAGGCTGATGTTCCGGGCCTTTGCCGCCGCCAGGATCTTGGCGCCTGTATTCAGGTCGTTGTTGAAGACGGCTGCCGAACCGGCCACCGGCGCTGAGAAAAGCGTAGCCCGTTTGGTCCAGGTGCTGATATCATTATTCTGGAACGGCAGCGGGTCGGCGGAAAGCGAATACAAATAATTGTTCACGGTCACCGAAGTCACGGCTCCGGAAGAATTGCGCACGGTATCCCGCCGGGTAAAGCTGCCCAGGTCGATACTGGCCGCATGAGGGGCGCCGGTAGTGTAGCTGTACAGCTTGCCGTCACTCAGGGACAGGTAGCTGGGGTCGGTTTTTTCCACCGAATCGGCTACAAAGAGCTTCCGGTCGGCCAGGATGCGGTAATCCGCGGCTACGTTGATGGTTAGGGTTTTATAGCCGTCGCCGAGGTATACCCCTTCCTTGTCGTAGGCCCACACGCGGTAGGTGGTGGGACCGGCGCCGAGGTCTTTGGCATATAATTTAAACTGGCCCGAAAACGACCGGCGCTTAGCCGTTTCCGTAATAGGCGTTTTTACCGCCGGCACGGTGGCGCCGTTTTTGAACAGGGCTACCTGGTACATATCGGCATCCGGCGATTCAATGGTGTAATCGATCAATACGGAGTCGGTTGGACTGATGTCCATTACCAGGCGCTCCCCGATGGCATAGGGCTGGCTTTCGTGTAACGTCAGCTTTACCGTAAACATGTTGAAGACGTTGGGAAACTCTTTTTTGCAGCCTGTCAGCAATACCGGGAACAGCATTGCCAAGACAGAGCGGGCGCTATTTCGCAATTTCATTTATCTGGATTTAGACTTTTAGGGATTAAGTTTTACTTACAGGGGATCAAAGGTTCCGCCGTCCCACCCGATGGTTTGCTCCAGCAGCGGGGACGAGTTCAGGAACGTGGTGTTCAGCGGGAAGAAGTAATAGTGTTCCGGCATGGAGAAGTTGCCGTTGTTGGCTACCGGGTTGAACGTATACGGCGTGATGAAGTACTTCTCGATCGACGACCGGTTGTAAATGTTCAGCGTATCCCGGCGCAACAGGTTGGGATCAATGCCCAGCGTATTAGGGCCGATGGCTTTTTCCAGCGAATCCCGCAGTCCGGCAGGCGATGTTTTGAACTGCATCTGTACCATCTGCGTGATGGTGCCCTGCAGCTTGTGCATGCGGCGGGTGCGGCGCAGGTCGTCATTGCGCTTGCCTTCGAAGGCCAGTTCCACCATGCGCTCGTTGAGGATCAATTCCCGCATCTGGGCTTTGTCCGTAGCCAGATCCAGCCCATAGTCGGCGGTACCCTGTACGATGCCCGCCCTTTTCCGCAGTTGGCGGATCATGTCTTTGGCAATATCTGTTTGTCCCACTTCGTTGGCCGACTCCGCATAATCCAGCATCACTTCTGCCAGGCGCAGCTCGATCCAGTCCATGCCGCTGCCGCCGATGTCGTTGGCCGTGCCCACGGCGGTGCGGGCCAGGTTGGGGGTGGCAAACTTGCGCACGTAAAAAGGCTTGGACGATTCGTTGCTGCCATCCACCCGGGCGCCGGCGTAGGTCCACTGGCGGCGGTTGGGTTTGGCGCTCAGCGGCCAGGTGCTCCCGTTAAAGGCAAGGGTCGCGTCGAAGCGCGGGTCGCGGTTGGCGTACAACAACACCTCGTCGTAGGGATAGGCCGCACTGCTTTGGGTGATCGGCCGGCCGTCCTTCATCAGGTAAGCGTCCAGCATGATCTTCGTCGGGTTATAGGCATCGTTGGGCGAGCCGCCTTCCGAGCCGGGCCGGACGCGGGCTTCCACGCCATGGAATTTCTTGTGGGCGATGGAAGAATACGAGCGAACGATGATCGCTTCGGTATTGCCGCGGCCTTCCACCTGGAAAATGGTGGCATAGTTGGACATCAGCTTGTAGCCGGCGGCAACGGCCGTATTGTAGGCGGCCTGGGAAGCCTTGAACGCCTCCTCCCATCTTGTCGCATCATAGGTGGTGTGTCCTTCGGGGTTGAACAGCGGGCTGGCCCACCACAGCAACGCCTTGGCTTTCAGGGCCGCGGCCGCGGTTTGATTGAGCTTGCCCCGGTCGGTGGCATCGTTGGCCCACACCACCCCCTGCAGGTTCACGATGGCCGAGTCCAGGTCCTTCACGATCTGGGCGAACATCACTTTGGCCTTCTCGCGTCCCCCGAGCTTCAGGTTCTCCGGGTTTTGCGGTTCCAGCACCAGCGGCATGCCGCCGTAGATCTTGGTCATGTTCAGGTACATCATCCCCCGCAGGGCATAAAACTGGCCCAGCAGCACCTTTTTCTGCGGCTCCGTCAAGCCCGTGCTCGGGGGGATATTTTTGATCGCCAGGTTGGCTTTGGCCACATCAAAATAGCGGTTGTGCCCTATTTCGCCGCCGGTGTACCGGGTACCGGTATACTGCACTTCATCGGGCAGCAGGAAGCCGCTCATGTTGAAAAGCTTCTTGCCCAGGTTCTCGGTGCCCGAATAGTAGTTTTCATCGCTCACCAGGTGCAGCGCAAAGTTATTCAGCGTATAATCGTAAGGGAAGGTAGGAATAATGAACTGGTAGGTATCGTTCAGCAGGTATTGTACCGCCGACTCCTGGTTCCAGATGTCGGCATCGATGGCCAGCGGATCGCGGAGGTTCAGGAAATCGTGTGTTTTTTTGCATCCGCCCACTGCGAGCAGGAGGCCGGCAGCAATGCCCAAACAAGCTTTTTTATTGAAAAAGGGTTTCATATCGCTTTATTAAATCGTTTTACTCTGTAGGTTGGAAAATGTTGTTTACAGGCCCAGGCTTAAACCCACCGACACCGTTCTCATGGTCGGGTAATCCAGGATGCTGTTGGTGTCCGGGTCTTTGTATTTCAGCGGGTTCACCAGCGTCCACAGGTTGTTGGCGGTAAGCAGGACGCGGGCGCTGTTAAAGCCGGTCCGCTTCATGATCCGCGAAGGGGCGGCATATCCCAGGGTCAGGTCGTTCACCCGGATGGTGGTACCGTTCACGGCCCAGAAGTTGGAGTTGGACTTGATGAACGGATCGTCATAGCGGGGGAACTTCGCATCGGGATTGGTTTCCGACCAGGTATCGGTCCAGAAGGCCGGTACGTTCTTGGTGGTGCTGGGTACCAGGCTCCGCGTATCGGCGTCGTAAAACGCTTTGCCGCCGATGCTGGCGCCGATGTTCACGCGCAGGTCGAGGGATTTATAGGTTACGCCCAGCTGCATACCGGTCACAAGGGCGGGGTTTACGCGGTCGAACAGCAGCGTATTGTCGCTGTCGGTGATCATGCCGTCGCCGTTGGTATCTTCATAAATAAGCCAGCCCGGTTGGGGCACCTGCCCGTTGATGGAATACTTCGGGTTTTTCGCCAGGAAGGCGTCCACTTCCTCCTGTGTACGGAACATGCTCTTCGCCTTCAAACCAATGTTGGCGCCGTTATAGATCCGCGGGTCCGTACCGAAAGCGGTCTGGGCCTTGCCCAGTACGTTCTGCCAGAGTTCGTAGCGGTTATAGAACATGCGCTCCATCACCGAGTTGCCGAAGCCGAAGTTCATGTTCGCCCGGAACTTGATATCCCTTCCGAAGTTGGTATTGTAGCCGATGCTGTATTCCGTACCCCAGGTATGGCGGATGCGGTAGTTCAACACGGGTGCCGCAAAGCCGGCGTAGATAGGGAAGTTGGCGTCGTTGCCTTTGTCGAACACGTCGTAGGCCCGGTCCTGGAAGGCTTCAAAGCCCAGGTTCAGCTTGTTTTTAAACAGGGCCAGGTCCATACCCACGTTCAACGTCGCCTTTTTCTCCCAGGTGATATCGGGGTTGGGGTACACATCCGGCCGTACGCCCGGCACATAGCTTTCCGCGTATAAATAAGAGCCGATGTTGATCTTATAGCGCTCGAACCAGTAAGTACTGCCAACGCGGTCGTCGCCGGTAATGCCGTAGTTCGCCCTCAGCTTCAGGTAATTGATAAAGTCAATCTTCTTTTTGAAAAAGGGCTCTTTGCTGATCTCCCAGCCGGCGCCCAGGCGCGGGAACAGGCCCCACACATTGGCGGCTGCGAAGTTGGAGGAAGCATCCAGGCGGGTGGTGCCTTCCAGCGTGTACTTACCGGCAAAGGTGTAGTTGAAATTGCCGAAAAAAGAACGCTTGGTGGACTGCGACGCCTTGGGGGTTTCGACGGTGGGGGTAGGATCGAACGCCCAGTAGTAGGGGTTGTTCTCGACCTTCTGGTCCAGGTAGATCAGCCCGACACCGGTTCCGCTGCCTGCCGACTGCTCGCCGCCGAGGATCACGTTGAGATCGTGCTGGCCGAAGCTGCGGGCATACTGCGTGGTGAAAAATACGCGGTAGTTGCTGCTTTCGTCGGTTCGTTGTACCAGCCGGCTATTGCTGCCGCTGAAGCGCTCTACGTTGCGGCTAACGGTATCCGTATACAGGAGGCCGTTGTTGCCGGTCATCTTATACTCGGTTACCAGGTAGGAAGGGCGGTATTCTTCGAAGCGGGTCACGCCGGCGGTGGTGGATGCCTGTACCCGGGCCGTCAGGCCTTTCAGGATCCCGGATTCCGGGGCGAAGATCAAGGAGCCGTTCAGGCCATAGGTGCGGGCCTTGCGGTCGTTGTAAAAGCCGGAAGCGATCACCGCCAGCGGGTTGTTGAAGTTGTTGCTGCCGGAAGCGTAATTCACAAAGTTGTCGCCGATCTTGATGGGCACCCACTGGGGCACGACGATCACGTTCTGCAGGAACGTTTTATCGTTATCGCTCAGGCCATTCTTGCTGTAGCTGATGTTGTTGTCAATGTTGGTATTGACCTCGGCCCGAAAGCCTTTGAAAAGCTTGGCCGTTATGCCGCTGCGAAAAGTGTACTTATCCACTTTCTGGCCGGCATAGTTGCCTTGCTGGTTCTGGTAGCCGCCGCCCATAAAGAAGGTGAGCCGGTCGGTACCGCCGGAGACGTTCAGGTTATGCCGCTGCATGATGGCCGGTTTCCAGAGCTCGTCAAACCAGCTTTTATGGTTCATCGTCTTCAACTTCTCCAGGTCCTCTTCGGAAAAGAAGTTGTTGATGGAGGTGTTGTTGCGTTTTAAGTTTTCGTTCAGCAGCCGCGCATGGTCGTAAGCGGACAGCATTTCGGGAATTTTGAGGGCATTGGTTTGTCCCAGGTAGCCGTTGTACGAGATGCGGGGCGGACCGGCCTTGCCCTTTTTAGTGGTGATCAGCACGACGCCCTTGGCACCGGCGGCGCCATAGATGGCGGCCGACGCATCCTTCAGGATGCTGATGTCTTCCACCATGGAAGGATCCAGGTTATCGAAGGTCGACTTGCCGACGATCATGTTATCGATAACATACAGGGGCTCCGCCGTACCCCCGGTGAGGGAGTTGGCCTGGGCGTCCCGGATATTGAGGGTAATGCCGGCTCCGGGTCTTCCCGATACCTGGCTGACGCCCAGGCCGGCCACCCGGCCGCGCAGGGCCGCCGCGATGTTGGCCACGGGCAGGTCCTGGATCTCTTCGGGGTTGACCCGTACCACGGCGCCGGTCAGTTTGGATTTCTTCTGGCTACCGTAGCCCACCACAACCACCTCGTCCATTTTCAGGTCGAGCTTCTTCATCAATATAGAGATCTCCCCGGATTCGGGAACAGTGGTTTCTCCGCGTTCAAAACCTACATAAGAATAGGTAAGTACAACCTTGCCCGCAGGGGCTTTTAAGGTAAAGCGCCCGTTCTTGTCGGTGGTGGTGGCCTGGGCGCTGCCACGGGCGGTAACGGTAACCCCTTCGATCGGGGCATGAGCGGAATCCGAAACCACAACGCCCGTTACGGTTTTCGTCTGCCCGATGGCCCGCACTTGACAGATGGTCAAAAACAGGGGCAGGCACCCAAATTTTAGAATTTGTTTGAAATACATATGGCTGTTTAGTTTAAGCTTGAAAGTCTGGTTCTTGAAAGACAATTGAAGAGCAGGTCGCACCGCGGGAGCGGGAAACTGCATGAAGTAATCGTTCATTTACTCTGGCAAGACAAACTTATTCGAGTCCCCAAAAACGCGGGTTCACTATTTGACTTTTTCCAGGTTCAGATTTTATCACCCCGACAAACAACTGAATATCAAATAATTAAATCTGAAATAGAAAGACACATGCGCGTCGGGTTCAAAAAATAACCGGGTACAGGGAAGCGCTTAGGGATACAGGATTGCAGACGGGCGTAAAACCTCTCCCCCGCCCCGCCGATGGCGGGGCGACCCCTCCCCACATAGGGAGGGGTGAAGCCTCGTAGCTCCGCGACAGTAATGAAGAATGAAAGAAAGAGGGATAAGAATTGAAGCCTTATGAGGCAGCCAGTCTTTGTTGCTGACTTGCAAGTACTTCTCCCGCGAAGCTACGATCCCCCTCCCTACGTGGGGAGGGGGTGGTCCCGCCTCTGGCGAGACCGGGGGAGAGGTTTTACGCCCGGGCGGCTATGCTTGTACCCTGCCCGGGTCCTTGATATACTCCGCGGGGGAAAGGCCGTACTTTTCGCGGAAGCAGGTACTGAAATACTTGGGGCTGTTGAAGCCGCAGAGGGCGGCCACTTCCGACACTTTCAACGTGCCGTCCTCAAAATATTTGCGGGCTTTGGCCAGCCGCATATCGCGGACAAATTCGACGGGAGCCGACCCGGTAAGGCTTTTGAACTTTTTGTAAAAGGTGGTGCGGCCCATATTCACCGATTCCGCCACCAGGTCGATATTGAAGGTATAGTCGGCCATTTTTTCTTCCACGATCGCGATCACTCTTTTCAGGAACGCCTCATCGGCTTCGGTGATGACGGCCTCCGCGGGCAGCAGTTCGGATGGCGCCACGGAAGTTGGGGCAGGCTCCGGCACCCTCCTTTGCGTTTGCAGGGACGCAAACAAGCGCGCCCTTCGCTGCAACAGGCTGTTGATGGAGGCAAAAAGCAAATCGCTGTTAAACGGCTTGGTCAGGTAAAAGTCCGCCCCGTACCGGATTGCTTCCAGCTGGCTTTCCACGGACGACTTCGCCGTCAGCAGGACCACGGGAATATGGCTGGTGCCGGGCGTATTTTTCAGGCGGTCCAGCAGTTCAATGCCGTTCATTTCCGGCATCATCACATCACTGACCACCAGGTCGGGCAGCAGGCTCCGGGCGGCGGCATAGCCTTCCGCCCCGTTCGCCGCCGTGGTAACGGCATAATGCCGGCTGAGCTGCTGCGCCAGGAAACTTCTCAATTCCTCATCATCCTCCACCAGCAGTACCAGTGGCTGCCCGGAAGGTTCGGGGCGCAAGCTGCTTTCCAGGGGCAGTGGCGGTTGCGGCACTGCGGCCGCAGCCGTTCCTTCGGGGGCGGCCGGCGGTAGGCTGCCGGGGGCCAGGGGCTCTTTTTTCAGCGTAAAGCGCACCGTCAGCCCGCCATAGCTGTTCGTAAAGGCTTCGATCGTTCCCTCATGCAGCTCCACCAGCTCTTTCGACAGGGCCAGCCCGATGCCGATGCCTTTCATCTGCCGGTTACCGGTGGAAGCGCCGCTGTGAAACAGCTGGAACATACCGGCCAGCTGCTCCTCTTTTACGCCGGGTCCCTGGTCCTCCACCGCCACGGCCACCCTTCCGGCCCCATCGTCGCAGGTAAGGCGCAGCCGGATGGCTTTGCCCGGGGGCGTAAACTTGAATGCGTTCGCCAGCAGGTTGTACAGCACCGTGGCAATCTTCTCCGCATCCATCGATACGTTGCAGGAGGCTTCCTCCGAAATAATGTCGAAGGGTATGTTTTTTTCCAGCTGCTGTCCCTTAAAGTGCTCCGCGGTCTCCCGGGCCAGCTGCACGAGGTCGGCCGGGGCCCGGACCAGCTGCAGCTTTTCGGCCTGCACTTTCCGGAACTCCAGCAGCTGGTTGATGAAATGCACCATCCGGTGGGCATTTTTCGTGATCACCTGCAGGTATCCCTCCCCTTCGGCGGACAGCTTTTCCCGGCGGGCCAGCTGTTCCAGCGGGTTGACGATCAGGGTCAGCGGGGTGCGGAGCTCGTGGGAAATATTGGTAAAGAAATTCAGCTTCAGCTCGGACAGTTGCTGCTCGATCACCACCTCGTTGCGGAGCTTTATCAGGGTAATGGCGAAGCGGCGGATCATCAGCAGGAGGCCGAGCGCCAGGAGCGCATAAATGCCATACGCCCACCAGGTTCTCCAGAAAGGAGGGGCGATAAGGATCGCCAGCTTCCGGTAGGTGCCTTCCAGGTAGTCTTCGCCGTCGCCTTTCACCTCAAAGAGGTATTTCCCGGGAGGCAAATGCGGAAAGACCGCACGGCCGGACACATCCTTGATCCAGTTGTTGTTAAAACCCTTTAGCCGGTAAACATACTGGTGCGCCTTCCTGCGGTAATCGGCAATGGTATACTGCAGCGCGATCGTGTTTTCGTCGTGCCGCAAACGCAGCACATCCACATAATGGATGTCCCGGCCCCGGTCCGCGGCTCCCGCTACCAGGGCCGCCTCCCGGTTGTTGATCTGCAGAGAGCTGAAAAGGACCCGGGAGGGAACGGCCGTACGGGGCAGTTTCCGGGGATCGAAGGTCACCAGGCCCTGGGAGGTGCCAAACACCAGGTTGCCTTCCGGGTCCTTGGCACAGGCACTTTCCGAAAACCCCCGCGTCGGCAATCCGTCATAGGAATCATAATTGGTCAGGCGTCCGTCGTCGGGAGCATAACAGGCGATCCCGGCTTCCGTAGCCATCCAGATATTGCCCTGGTTGTCTTCCAGGCAGCTTAATACATAGTCGTTGGCCAGGCCGTCTTTTTTATGAAGGGTTTTAAACGAGCGCTTCCCCCCGGGTGTTTTCCGCACACAGGAGATGCCGCCCCCGGCGGTCGCCACCCACATCTGCTCCCGGGAATCCTCCATGATATACAGCACGTCATTGTCCGGCAGTCCGCCGGATTGCGACCTGTCGTGCCGGTAGATCTGCACCCGGTACCGGTTGCCCTGCCGGTGTTCCGGCTCCAGGATCAGCAGTCCGCCGGTGGTCGCTACCCAGATGGCACCGTGCCGGTCCGCTGTAAGACGCCGCACCTTGATGAAGGTTTCCGCATCGTACTTCGAAGACCTGAGGGACAGGGGATGAAAAGAACAGCTGTCCCCCTTTTCCGACACCCGGAACAGGCCGGCATCATACGACCCGATCCAGATATTATGGGCAGGATCCTCCAGGATGGAATGAATGGTCACACCGGATTGATGGTTACGGATTTTTGGGTAATGCTTCAGGATATAAGCCGTCCGGTCGCTGTTTTGGGGTATGGCCTTATACAGCCCGGAGTCTTTGGTACCGATCCAGATATTGCCCCTGCTGTCTTCCTTAAGGGCGTAGGCGATAAACGAATAGTCGCTTATGGCGCGGCGATTGAAGGTAACCGGCACCGGCCTTCCTTTCAGTCGAACCGCCAGCCGGCCTCCTTTGGCCGACACCCATTGCCGGTAAAGGTTGTCGAAGCAGACGGCCCTGACCTCATTATCGGGAAAATGGTCGGATTGCGCGATGTCTTCAAAAAGGAGTACGTTCCGCTGCAGGATGATCTTCACGATACCCCCGGATTCCGAACTCACCCAGATCACCCCGGTCTTATCGTAAAATACCCGCGCAACGGAATTGTAATACTGCCGGCCGGAAAGTCCTTCAAAATCAAGCGCCGGGTGCAGCGCTCCCGCCTCCGGTTGGTAATAAGCGAACTCCCCGTTTAAAAACCGGATCCAGACGGTTCCGTTCTTATCCTCAAAAGCCTCGAACTGGTTGGAAGGGTAGCGCCGGGGGGCCTGCGCCGCAGAAAAGTAGCGGAACTGGTCTTTGCCACTTTCCAGGAGCGCTATGCCGGCATCAACGGCTTCGATCCATAAATTGCCGTTGGAGTCTTCGAACATACCTCTTAATTCATGCCGGGCGGTTATCCCCTGCCCCAGCAACGAATTGTTCTTAAACTCCTTTACAAATAATTTTCCCGACTTCGTAGTGATGTATACTTTATCCGAGAGCTTCGAACAAAGCAGGGTGGCAATGTGCTCTCCCGGCAGTTCCGCCGTATGAAAGCGGCGGTCCGCTTTGGAATACACCCCTATAGCCCCTTCGCCGGTGCTGAAAAATATATGGGATTTATTCTCCGACCGCTTGATGAAGCTTTTGGGGGCAAATACCGTTTTTTGAAATTCCTTTTTGTAGCTGCCGGAGGGGGTTTTCACCAGCTTTTCCACGCCCCCCCTGCAGACGATCCAGATACCGTGTTGGTCATCCTCATGAATGAAAAAGATCTTATCGGAGGGCAGGGAACGGGCCGGCTCCAGGGTGGCGGCAAACTGCACCACGTCCCGGGCGGAGGGGTTGTTTACCGGCAAATAAAAGACCCCGTCATTCATGGAGATCAGCCAGATGCCCTCATTGAAAATGCCGGCGATCGAGCGGAAAAAAATGTTCTTCCCCGTTTTCCGGTCCACAAGCTCCTTCACGGAAATGAAGGTTTCCGTACTCTTGTCAAATCGATAAAGCACGTTATCGTAAGTAAGGATCCACAAACAACCTTTATGATCATCCACCATCTGGACGACCCGGTTATTTTCCAGGGGCGCCCCGCTGCCAAAGGACGAAAACGCTTTAAAGGAGCGACCGTCAAAACGGTTGACACCATCCCAGGTTCCAAACCACATGAAGCCGTCGTCATCTTTCACAATGGAGGTGACCGTTCGGTGCGAAAGTCCTTCTTCCGCCGAATAATACTCTGTTTTATAGCGAACCTGCGCATAGCCCGTTTGGGCCAGGACGCAGCAAAGCAACACCTGTATTAAGTGAAACGGAAACAGCTTTCGCATGTAGGTTATTTTGCGTTCCGGAGTCCAGCTTTTTTAGTCCGCCGCACTTTTCACGAGCGGGAGCTTATCGAAGGGCCACTGCCCCTGTTTCATGGGAAAGGTTTGCAGCTTAGCCGGGTCGATCACCACGTGTTTGATGCGCTTGCGGTGCCAGGTATAGACAATATGTACCAGCCCGTCGGAGGTCTGGATAACAGAGGGATAGGAGTACTGCATTTCCGGCTCCGTTGTATAATCCAGTACCAGGGCCGCTTCCCAGGCTTTGCCGTCTTTACAGACCGCTACGTTGATCACGCCGCGCCCATTATGGCCCAAATCTTTCTGATCTCGTGTGGAATGGTTGTACACCAGCAGGTGCCGCCCGTCTTTGAGCGTGACGGCGTCCAGGCCGGAATTGTTATTGGGCAGCTCCAGCGCCTGCATTTCCGACCAGGTACGTCCGCCGTCGCCGGACCAGCACTCCACTATATGGCCGTCGGTATTGTTCGGCGTCCGGCAAAGCATCTGGATACGGCCGTCGGCATGCGTGAGTAAGGTCGGTTGTATGGCGCCCACTTTCTTCGGATCGTTCAGCGGCCCGATAAATTTCCAGGTTTTGCCCCCGTCCGTGCTCCGTTCGATATGCGCGCGCCAGCCCTGGCCTTCCGTGCTGGACGGGGAAAGGATCGTACCGTCGCTGAGCTGGATGGGTTTGTTTTTAATGGGTCCGAGGATGTTGGCGGGCAGCTTTTGGGCCTTGCTCCAGGTGTGGCCGTTATCGCCGGAGGTGATCACCTCGCCCCACCATTCCCGGGGATTGGGTCCCACTTTGTAATACAGCATCAGGTTGCCGCCTTTGGGTTGAAAAATGACCGGGTTCCAGGTGGGAAACCGTTTCCCGTCGGGCTGTATGCCGTTGGCCACGCTTACGGGAGCCGTCCAGCTGCCATCCGCTTTTTTCCGCTGCAACCGGATTTCTACGTCCGGGTGCCGCTCATAGGTGCCGCCAAAATAGGTGCAGAGCAGCTCCTTGTTTGCCAGTTCCACGATGGTCACCGCATGGCAGGACGGGAAGTCTGCGGTCCTGTATAAAAATTCCTGGGAAACAACAGCGGGTTGCGGGGCGGCCGCACGGGTTTCCGTTTTAGGGCCTTCATTGTTCTTCAGGCACAGGCCGGCTACGGCTAAAGTAAGGGATAGAAAAGCTTTAATCATATGGAAAAATAATCTTAATGATCACAAACAGGTTCACGCAATCGTTCAGAAGATAAACAACCAAAGAGCGTTTTTCAACCACAGCAGCGAGCTTTTTTTTAACTTTTTTTACCCTGGGGTTAACCTTCTTTAACTGCCGGCACCGGGCACAAAAAAAGGAGGGGTTGAAACCCCTCCCGTTGCTTGCTTGCTAGTCTATCACTGAGAAACTTAAAAATCAGGTTGTCATGGACGTTACTGCTTCAGCAGCTTGATGGTCTGGCGCTCCCCACCCTGGATTACTTCCAGCAGGTAGAGGCCTTTGCCCAAAGCGCTGCCGATGGTCAGGCTGCCGTTGGCGGCCACGTTGCCGTGCTGTTCCACCACGTTGCCCAGGGCATCGGTCACCTTCAGGGTCACCGCCTTACCCGAGCCGCCGCGCAGCTGCAGTTGGAAGGAAGTGGACGAAGGGTTGGGGTAAGCGGTCACGTTCAGCACACCCGTAGAGGACTCTTCGGCCCCGTTGCGGGCGAGGGAACCGGCTGCACCGCAGCTGCCGCCCAGCACTTTGGTTTGGGCAGTGCTGCTGCCGGCGCAGTTCAGGGCAGTGATGCCCAGGATGCCGCCGTTATAGCCGTCCTGCACCGATACGAGGATGCTATTGGTGGTCTCGCCGCTGACGGCCACCAGGCCTGCAGGCAGCGTCCACTGGTAGCTCAGGGCGGTATTTACCGCTGCTGCTTTATACCATACCTGCGTGCCGCAGGCCGGGTTGGACTGGCCGATAATGTTACCGGGAGCATAGGGTTTGGCCGGAAGAGCTACATAAAGGTTGCGGCTCACACCGGTACCGGAACAGTTCACGGCAGCTACGGTCACCAGGCCCTTGGTAAAGGAGTTCAGGAATTCGATCTCCACGGTTGCCGTTCCCGCGCCGCTGTTGATGCGGGCGCCTTCGGGCAGGGTCCACTGGTAGGCCGTGGCGCCGTCCACGGGGGCGGCACTGAAGCTGCGCACCTCACCGGGGCAAACCGGGGCGGTGGAGCTGGTGATGCTGGCGGGGATAGCCGGTTTGGCCGTGGTTTGCAGGAACAGGTTGCGGCCTACGCTACCACCGGCGAAGTTCAGGGCTTGCACCTGGATGAGGCCGTTAGAGAAGCCGGGAGCGAACTGCACCTTCACGCTGTTGGTTCCCTGTCCGGATACGATGGAAGCGTTCGCAGGAACGGTCCACTGGTAGGAAACGGTGTTGGCCACCACTGGTATGCTGTAGGTTTCTTCAGAACCGGGGCATACGCGGTTGTTGCCTTCCAGGCTGCCGGGCTGGGCCGGCACAGCAGCCGGTACGGCGGCAATGTGCACCGTGCGGGTCATGGAAGAGCCTTCCGCGTCGGTAACGGTAAAGGTAAAGGAGGCCAGGCCCTGGTGGGGCGTCAAGAACTCAACGATACCAGGCTTTGCCGGCGTCATGGTGGCAGTGCCATTTACCTCGTTATCGATGGTAAATACGGGCGATTTGGAATAACCGCGGGTCAGTTGCTTCAGGTCGATGGTCACCTTCTTGCCGGCAGCGGTCACCTGGTGGTCGCCGCCCATGAACTCGAGGTAGTCGTCCAGGTTGGTGAACCCGTCGTGGTCGGCATCGGCGTTCGAATCGGAGAAATCGCCGGCCAGGGAATTGACGTTCAGCTTTTTGAGGCGTTCCCACCAGTCGGGCAGACCGTCGCCGTCGGTATCCCAGTCAGCGGCACGGCGCAGTTCGGGATACTCTTCCCATCCGCCCACATCGGTATGCGAGTCGGGCAGACCGGGGTAATTGGTTTTGCTGCCGCGGTAGGTAAAGGTGCTGTCGTGGGTTTCGGTCACGACGCGGATGTCGTGTTCATCAAATACGGGCTGGTTGGCGCCCACGTTGGAGAGCACGCGCTTGTAGGCTTCGCGGGCCGACTGGGTGGCGATATTGCCGCCAAAGGCGAAGGGCTGGTCCACGAAGGTTTCGTAGTTGACGATCTCGCCGCCCGAGATGGTGCTGTTGCGTCCGACGCTTTGGTTGGTCTCGTCGAAACGGCCGGGCATCACGTTGCCGGCGAAGTAGCAGCGCTGCATGCCCTTGCCCACGCCTTCGTGGTTGAGCGTGAAGGCCACCTGCTTTGTAGTGGCGGCGCCGCGCTTATAGTAGTTGCCTACGAAGTTCACCTCGTTGGCACCGCCGTCGGTGGTGCGGCCGCGCCAGTTGTACACCACGTTGTTGCGGATATCGAGCTTGCCCGAATAAAACCCGTTGCCGTCGAGACCGCCGCCCAGGCTCCAGTTGCGGCCTTCGCAATGGGCCAGCAGGTTGTGGTGGAACGAGCCAATGGTACCGCCGATGGTAGCCGCATAACCGTGAGCCGTGCCCGCGGGATAATTCTGGTGGTTGGCCACGTTCAGGGCTTCGGAGATCAGGGTACGCTGCAGGGTAATATTCTTGGCGCCGCGCGAGCTGAAGGCTTCGTCGATGGTCCAGCTGATGGAGCAGTTGTCCATAATGCTGTGGTCGCCGTTGAGGCCCATGCCGTCATAGGTGGGGCCGGACCCTACCCGCACGCGCATATGGCGGATGATGTCGTCCTTGCCGCCGCAGCCGAAAGGAGCGCCCTTGATGCAGATGCCTTTGCCGGGGGCCGTCTGGCCGGCCACGGTCACGTAGTTGCTGCCGAGGGTAAGGCGGCTCTTCAGGGTGATGATGCCCGACACGTCGAAGACGATGGTGCGGGGGCCGATATCATTGCTCACCGCTTCGCGCAGGGAGCCGGGGCCCGCATCATTGAGGTTGGTCACGTGCACCACCTTGCCGCCGCGGCCGCCGCGGGCAAACTGCCCGTAGCCTTCGGCATCGCGGAACGCCAGCTGGCGGGGACGGTAATACCAGACATTACCGTGGGTCACGTTGCCTTCGGCATCTTCCTGGTCCACACGCCAGTAGTAGGTATTCATGCTGTACTGGCTGGTGGCGGTAAAGGAGGTGCCGGACTGGCGCCCTTTGTACAGGGGTGAAGCGGTGGTGGCATTGGCTACCGAGGTGGAGTCGGTACCGAAATAGATACGGCTGGCCACGGCATTGGCGGCGTTGGTCCACGAAAGGGTAGCCGAGCCCTGGTCGGCGTTCACATGCTCGTCGGCATTGGCCGGGAAGGGCGTTTGCGCCTGGTATTTCGGGTTGGCGGTGTTGATCTCAATAGCGTTGATCATGAAGTTGCGGATGCTGGCGCCGGTGGTGCTGTCCGCTACGAACAGCGCTACCACGTCCTGGCCGGGCACCGCATCGGCATACATGTAGGCCGTAGGTACGTTGGCGGTAACCGTTTCGCGGATGCTGAGCACGAGGTTATCGTACTTTTTCACCCCGTTCATGTAAATGTCGATCGGGGCGGCGGCGCCGGGGGTCAGGGCGTCCACGTTGTTGTGGTAGGTAAGCAGGCTGTGACGGCCGGCGGGCAGGCCGCTGATGCGCATTTCGATCTGCGCACCCCCATTGCCGTTGTTCACCCGCACGCCATCGCACACCAGGCGGGCAAAGAAGGGCGTCTGGATACCTGCCTTGTACCAGTTGGTGGACAGCTTATCGCCATACGGCTTCTTGCGGATAAGGCTGATCTGCACGCCGCCGTTGAGCGAGAACCGGGCGGTGTCCACGACGTTGGAGGCCAGGGCCCAGTTGAGGTAACCGGGTTCGTGCACTTCCGCTTCGGGACGGCCTGCCTGGTTCAGGTCGATCTTATAGACCGGGTTTTGCGCCGAAGCGCCTTCGGCCCCAAGGGTACAGATGGTGGTCAGGAGGCCATAGCCCAGCCCCCTGCATGCTTTGTAAAAAGGCTGCATTTGTTTGATTTAATCGTTAGGTATAGATGTAAGTAATGGACAGTAGCATCCCCCTCCCGTCCATCTCGCCTGAGGCGAGACGGCACGGGACAAGACCGGGGGACAGAGGTTAATTCTGGATCTTGATGCTCACGTTCAAATACGGATTGCCCAGGTAATCGGTCGCCACCGCGTTCACGACCATCGCCCCGTACTTTCCTTCGGGGGTGCGGAAGAATACGTACTGGCCGGCCTTAATGCCCGCGGATACGTGGGTGAGGTTGAGGGTCACTTTCTTCGCCTCGGCTTCGATGGCCTTGCCCGATTTCAGCAGGCTGATGAAATTTGCCGCCGAACCGGTGGCCGCCGAGAACAGCGTGGTCCGTTTGTTGGCCCAGCCCGACAGGTCGTAGGGCGCAAACGGGTTGGTGGGCGCGGAAGGAGAATACAGGTAGTAGGTGGTCGTTATGGTGCCGTTGGTTTCCACCTTAAAGGCGCGGTAAATGCCCAGGTCGATATCAGCCGCATTGGCGGCCCCTTCGGTATAGCTGTAGGTGGTGCCCTTGGCCAGGGAAAGATAGCTTTGTGCCTGCTTGCCCACGGTATCGGGGAAGTACAGCTTGCGGTTGGACAGGTGGCGGTAATCCGACAACACATTCAGGACGATCGTCTTATAGCCATCGCCCAGGAACACGCCGTCCTTGTCCAGGGCCCAGATACGGTAGGAGCTTTCGCCCACGCCTTCGGCCTTCAGGGTCAGCTGGCCGGAATAGCTCCGGCGCTTGGCAGTTTCGTTAATGGGGATTTTGATAAAAGGCGTGGTAGCGCCCACTTTCAGCACGCAGACCATGTACATGTCCTGGTTGGGCGAGTTGATGGTATAGTCCACCACCACGCTGTCGCCGGGGTTCAGGTCATTGCGTTCCGCCGCGGCGTTGGGCTTGTCGTTGTGAAGGGTAAGGGTCACATCGAACATATTGAAGATGTTCGACGCCTCTTTTTTGCAGGATGCCATCAGGCCGCAGAGGCCGATGATCAGGGCGTATATCCTGGTAGGAATATGTTTCATGTTGATTGGTCGTTTGTTGGATAGAAGTTAGTAGGATGTCGGATTAAAGCGGGTCGAAGGTGCCGCCGTCCCAGCCGATGGTTTGCTCCAGCAGCGGGCTGGAGTTCATAAAGGCGTTGTGGAAGGGCAGGAAATAATAATACTCCGGCATGCTGAAGACACCATTGTTCGCAGGAACGACGACCTTGTACGGATACTTGAAAAAGGACTGCACCGAACTTTTATTCGACAGGTTCAGGGTATCGCGGACACGCGTGCCCTTTGCCGGGTCGATGATGGTTTCCAGCTCTTTCTTCTTGGCATCGCTGACGGGTTCGAACTGCAGGGAGCCGAGCTGGCCGCTCAGCAGGTGCATGCGGCGGGTGCGGCGGAGGTCGTCGCCACGCTTGCCTTCAAAGGCAAATTCCACCATGCGTTCGTTCAGGATCAGGTCGCGCATCTCGTCTTTATTGCCGGCCAGGGCCAGGCCGTAATCCTGGGAACCCTCCACGATGCCCGCCCGTTTGCGCAGGGCCCGTACCAGGTCCTTGGACAGGGCCAGGTCGCCGGTTTCATTGGCGGTTTCGGCATAGTTCAGCAGCACTTCGGCAAAGCGCAGCTCGATCCAGTCCATACCGCTGCCGCCATAGTCGCCGCTCTGGCGTACGCTGCCGGTGGCCAGGTCGGGGCTGGAAAAGCGCTTGACGTACAGCCCCTGGCTGCCGTCGTTCGTTCCGTTGTCGGCCAGGGCATTGATGTAGGTCCACTGCTTGCGGTTTTCTTTGCCGCTAAGCTTCCAGGTGCTGCCGTTGAAGGCAATGGAGGCCGCAAAGCGGGGATCGCGGTTCTGCCAGAACAGCACTGCATCATAACCGCTGTTGCTGGCCGTGATGGGAATGCCGTCCTTCATGGTATAGGCATCGACCATCCGGGTGCTGGGATAATATACTTCGGAAGGCTGGCCGCTTTCGGAGGCGGGCCGGCTGCGGGCTTCCACGCCATGGCCGCGTTTCGGCTGGAGGGCGGAATAAGATTTAATGATGATGGCTTCCTTGTTGTCCTTGCCTTCGAGCTGGAAGAGGGTGGCGTAGTTGGGCAACAGGTCGTGCCCGGCCGCCTTGCAGATCTCATAAGCCGCCTTGGCCGCCTGGTGGGCCGTATTCCAGCGTTCGGGGTCGTAGGCATGCTTGCCGTCGTTGACGGGGTTGAACTGCGGGCTGGCCCAATACAGGAGGGCCCGGGACTTGAGGGCGGCGGCAGCGGCTTTGGTGAGTTTGCCCCTTTCCGTATTGGCATCGTAGGTCACCCCTTCGAGGTTCACGATGGCCGAATCCAGGTCTTTGACGATCTGCTCGAACATGACCTTGGCCTTCACCCTTCCATTGAGGTTCAGGTTGTTGGGATTCTGGGGTTCCAGCACCAGGGGAACACCGCCGTAGTACTTCGTCAGCTGGAAATAATTCAGGGCCCGCAGGGCGTAAAACTGGCCCAGCATTTCGCGTTTGATATCGCCGGGTATGGTTTTGCTGCCCGGCAGGTTCACGATGGCCAGGTTGCTCTTGCCGATATCGAAATAGCGGTTGTCGCCGATATTGTCGCCCTGTTGCTTCGAGGCGATAAACCGCGGATCGTTGGAGATCAGGAAGCCGTTGAAGTTGAACACCTTTTTGCCCCAGGAGTCGTTGGCGGAAAAATAGTTTTCGTCGCTGACCAGGTGGATGTTGAAGTTATTGGCGGTATACTGGTAGGGAAAGTCGGGCAGGGACATGTCGTAGGTTTCGTTCAGCAGGAACTGTACGGCTCCCGCCTGCTCCCAGATCTGGGCGTCGATCCCGTCGCGGTCTTCCAGCCTCAGGTAGTCCGATGTTTTTTTACAGCCGCCGAGCGTCATCGCTGCTGTCAGCGCCGCCAGCAGGTATATAGAAGATTTCGTTTTCTTTTTCATGATCAGGTAAAACGTATGCGTTCGTAATTGGATGTATTAAAAGCCCAGGCTGAGGCCTACCGAAAGGGTACGCAGCGTGGGATAGTCGTAGATATAAGAGGAATAAGGGTCTTTGTACTTCAGGGGATTTTTGAGCACCCACAGGTTGTTGCCCGTAGCCAGGATCCGTGCGTTGTCCAGCCCGATGCGGCGGATAATATGGGAAGGAACCTTGTAGCTGACGGTCATATCGTTCACCCGTACCATGGTACCGTCCACGGCCCAGAAGGTCGACTCCCAGCCCGACACGATTGAAGGATCATCGGTGCGGGGGAAGCGTCCGGCCGGGTTTTCCGGGGTCCAGCGGTCGGTCCAGAAGGCCGGCACGTTCTTGGCGGCGGTGGGGGCGCTCCTGCGGGCTTTGGAGTCGTAGAACTCCTTGCCGCCGAAGCGGGCGGCCACGTTCACGTTCAGGGCAAAGGACTTGTAGATCAGGCCGAGCTGGCTGCCGGTGGACAGGCGGGCATCCACCCGGTCGAACATGAGCGTCCGGTCGCGGTCGGTGATGATGCCGTCGCCGTTGGCGTCCTTGAAGTACAGCCAGCCGGGCTGGGGCACCTTGCCGTCGATGGTGTAGTTGGGATTCTTCGACAGGAAGGCATCCACTTCCGCCTGGGTGCGGAACATGCCCTCGGTGACCAGGCCGAAGTTGTTGCTGTTGTACTTGCGGGGGTCGGTACCCAGGTTGTAGATCCAGTCCTCGGGGGAGTTTTCCCACAGCAGGTAGCGGTTGTAGAACATGCGGTCGGTGACCCCGTTGGCGAAGCCGAAGTTGATGGACGCCTTCAGCTGCAGTTCGCGGGCCAGGCGGGCCTGGTAGCCGATGGAAAATTCCGAGCCCCAGGAGTGGCGCTGCTGGTAGTTCACGATGGGGGCTTTAAAGCCGGCGAAATACGGGAAGTTCGCGTCGTTGCCTTTATCGAAGGCATCGTAAATATAATCCTGGAAGAAGTCGGCGGTGAGGTTCAGCTTATTCTGAAACAAGGCCACATCCACGCCCCCGTTCAGGGTGCGCTTTTTTTCCCAGGTAATGTCGGGGTTGGGAATGATCTGCTGCTTCAGGCCGGGCACCAGGGTTTCGCCGTATAACGTACCGACGGCATCCACCCGGAACCGCTCCTGCCACAGGCGGCTGCTGACCCGGTCATCCCCCGTCAGGCCGAAATTTGCCCGCAGCTTGAGGTAGGAAACAAAGGGAACGGCATCGTGGAAAAAGTCTTCCTGGCTCACCACCCAGCCCAAGCCCACGCTGGGAGAAATGCCCCAGATATTCTTGTTGACGAAGTTGGAGGAAGCATCGAAGCGGGTGATGCCTTCCACGGTGTATTTGTTGTCGTAGTTGTAGCTGAAGCGGCTGAAGAAGGAGCGCTTGGTGGATTCCGAAATGGTCGGGAACGGCTGCGTGGGCGCTTCGTTAAAGGCCCAGTAGGCGTCAAAGCCGGGCACCTGCGGGTTGAGGCCCAGCCAGCCCGCCTCGTCGCCGCGGGAAGCGCTTTGCTCGGCGCCGGCGATGGCGTTGATGCTGTGGCGGCCAAAGGTGCGGGCATACTGCAGGGTAAAGGTGCCCTGCCAGCTGTTGCTTCGGCTCAGGCCGCGCGACAGGCGGCTGTTATCGCCCGCATTCACCAGCACGGAATCCTTCGTCAGGCTGTCGCCGTACAGCAGGCCGTTGTTGCTGATGCGGTTGAACTTGTAGATCCAGTAGGCGGGGCGGTATTCATCGCTGGTGCCGCTGCTGCCGCCCTGCGATACCTGCAGGCGGGCGGTGAGGCCTTTCAAAGCGCCGGCTTCGGGCTGGTACATCAGGTTGGCATTGATGCGGTAGCCGCCGCTTTTGGACGAGCGGTAATAACCGGATGCGATCTGGCCCAGGGGGTGGGAATTGACGCTGTTGTCGTTCACCCAATGGCCGTTGATGCTGGTGGGCACCCAAAGGGGCACCTGGATGAGCTTTTCCAGGAAGGCCTGGTCGTTCTCGCTGGTGCCGTTCTTGCTGAACAGCACGCGCTGGTCCACGTTAAAGCCGATGTCGGCCTTCAGGCTTTTGGCGACCTTGGTGGTCAGGCCGCTGCGGAAGGAGTACTTATCCTGCTTCATGCCGGCATAGTTGGCATTTTCGTTCTGGTAACTGCCCCCGGCAAAGAAGGTCATGCGGTCGGAGCCGCCGGACAGGCTCAGGTTGTGCCTTTGGGTAAGGGCGGGCTGCCACAGTTCGTCGAACCAGCTTTTATTGTTCAGGCCTTTGATGTATTGCAGGTCGGCCTCGGTGAAAAAATTCTTGACATCCTGGTTGTTCATCCGGTAGGTATCGTTCAGCAGCACGGCATGGTCGTAGGCGGAGAGCATTTCGGGCTTGCGCGTGGCGTCGGATACGCCCAGGTAGCCGTTATACGACAGCTTGGGAGCGCCGGCCTTGCCCCTTTTGGTGGTGATGAGCACCACGCCCTTGGCGCCGGCGGCGCCGTAGATGGCGGCCGAAGCGTCTTTGAGGATGCTGATGTCTTCCACCATGGAAGGATCGAGGTTATCGAAATCGGATTTGCCGACAATAATGTTATCGATCACGTACAGGGGCTCCGCCGTGCCGCCCGCCAGGGCATTCGCCTGGGCATTGCGGATGTTCAGGGTGATGCTGGCGCCGGGGCGTCCGGAAGCCGAGCTGACACCCAGGCCCGCGATGCGGCCGCGGAGCGCGCCGGCGATGTTGGGAGCGGGAATGTCCTGGATCTCCGAGGCCTTGATCGAAGCGATGGCACCGGTGGTCTGGTTCTTCTTTTGCGAACCGTAACCGACCACGACCACGTCGTCCATGTTGGCGGCCTTGGCCGCCATGCTGACGGAGACCACGGCACGTCCGCCCACGCTCACCTCCTGGTTCAGCATGCCCACGTAGGTGATCACCAGCACGGCACTGCCTTCAGGAACCTTGATGCTGAAGGTGCCGTCCTCTTTGGTCTGCACGCTCTGCGTGGATCCTTTCACCATAACGGTGGCGCCGCCCAGGCCCCCACCCTTTTCGTCGGTCACCCGGCCGGTAACGATCCGGTCCTGGCGCTGCTCGGTGGTTTTCAGCGGCTCGTAGGTCACCTGTTTGGCGGCGGGCTTCTCCACGGGCTTTTCCGAAAGGATAATGGTTTTCTCATCGATGCGGAAGCCCAGGGGCTGGTTCACCAGGGCCTTGTTCAAAAACTCTTTCAGCGGCATGTCGCGGGCCTCCACCGTTACGGGGCGGGAGTGCTCCAGCAGCTTTTTATTGTAAAAAACACTGTAACCGGTCTGCTGCCGGATGACGGAAAACAGTTTCTTCAGCGGGACGTCCTTTCCGGAAAAAGTGACGGTCTGGGAAAGCCCGGACGCGTACACGTTCAGGGCGGCTGCCACGCAGATCGCGAATATGCGGCTCTTGGGCAATAATTTTCTGGCAGTTCTTGTTAGTAATCGCATAGACTTTCAGTTGAAGCAATAAGAGGGCGCTCCCCGGTTTTGCGGGGCTTTCAGAATACAAGTTGGGTAATGGTAATGGCAGTTAGCGGTTGCGACCCGTAAGTAAAGGAGGAATTTTTCTCATATGGAATGCGTTTTTAGATGGGAAAAATGAAGTAATCGTTTGTTCGTAATCGTTTCGTAATCGTATAAAAAGTATCAGGGCAAGACGGTTATCTTTTTTCCTTCGAGCCGGAAGCGCACGTCCGACTCTTCAAGGGCTTTCAGCACGCTGGACAGCTTCATATCGCGGCCCAGCTCGCCTTCGAAGGTTATGGGCGGCACGCCGGCTTCGTAGGTCACCTCCAGGTCGTACCAGCGGGCCAGCTCCTGCATCACTTCTTCCAGGCCGGCGCCGTCGAAGTTGAAGAAGCCGCGGCGCCAGGCCATCACTTTATCCACGTCGGCTTCCAGGGTTTTTATCGACCTGCTGCCGGTGGTCACCTGCGCCTGCTGCCCGGGTTTGAGAATGACTGCGGGGGCCGCTTCCGGCTTTCCGTCGGGGGCGGTTACCCTTACCGATCCTTCCAGCAGCGTAGTCTCCGCTTTTGGCGCATATGCATTGATGTTAAAATGTGTTCCCAGCACCTGCACCGTGCCCGCATCGCCCGTGGGGGTATTGATCTTCACCCGGAAAGGCATGCGGGTTTTCTTTCCCTGCAGCAGCACTTTGGCCACTTCGAAATATACTTCGCCGGTAACCTCCACCACCCGTTCTTCACGGGAAAAGCGGATGGGGTAACGGATGGAGCTGGACGAGTTGAGCCAGGCATGGGTGCCGTCGGGCAGCACTATTTTAAACTCCCTGCCCCTGGGGGTGGAGAGGGTGTTATAAACCATTTCGCCTTCGCCGGCGCCGGCTTTGCCGTAGGCCAGCTGGCCGTCCTGCAGTTCCACGCGGCTGCCCTGCTGGCGGGCCACCAGGCCGTTGCCCATGCTGTCGAGCAGCACGTGCGAGCCGTCGGAGAGCGTCAGCACCGCACCGGGCTTGCCGGGCAGCACGTCCTGCTGGGCCGGTGCCTTGGCCACCACCGCTTCCGGTTTGCGGTGGTGCAGCACCATCCAGGTGCCGGCCAGCACCAGCAGTACTACCGCTGCGGCCCATCCGAACTGGCGAAAGGGAAACAACGGCCGCACGGGTGCTTCCCTATGGACTTCCTTTAAAATCGTTTGAAAATGGGTGTCCTGGTTGTCGTTCCTCCGGGCATAATGAGCGAGCTTTTGCCGAAGGCTTTCCGCCTGGGTGAGTTCCTCGTATTTTGCCCGGTTTTCTTCCGAGGCATCGAGGTAGGCGGACAGCATTTCCTGTTCCCCGGGGGTGAGGGGGGCGTAGGCCGATTTCAGGATAATTCTGGCAAGCTCCGTATCTGGATAATTTGTTCTCATAATAAGCCCAAAGGCAATCGTTTAATCCGAACGTTTAATCGTTTAATAGGAATACAACCAAACAGTCCGTTTCAACCACAGCAGCGGCAACTTTTTCTTAACTTTTTTTAACAGGTTGCTTAACCTTTTTTAACCCATTGGTTGTCAGGGTGCCTTTAAAAAGGGAGGAAAAAAACTTTTTTTAAGGAGGGGCATAAAACCGATCCCCCGCCACTGAAAAAAGGGTAAAGCCCGGAAGCCTTACCCTTATAAGTTACGTGTCTGAAGGTAAATTAAAATACGGCCGTCGCCATATTCACCTGGCGGGTGAACGTGCTGCCCGTGGCATCCTTTACCGTGAAGCGGAAGGAAGCCAGGCCGGATTTTGAAGGGGTGAACGACACGATGCCGTTTTCGCCCAGGGCCGCCGCACCATTCACCGCGTTCGACACGCTGTAGGTACAATTGTCCCGGTAGCCGCGTGACAGCTTTTTCAGGTCGATGGCCACCGGCTTGCCCCCTTCGGCCGTGAAACGGGGAGCGGCCATCCATTCGAGGTACTGGTCCAGTCGGGTAATGCCATCCTGGTCGCTGTCGGCATTGGCATCGGAGAAATCGCCTTTGGCGGAACGCGGGTTGCTGCCGTGCAGCTGCTCCCACCAGTCGGGCAGGCCGTCCTGGTCGGTATCGAAACTGCCGGTACGGCGCTCTTCGGGATATTTTTCCCACCCCCCCACGTCTTCCTGCGTGTCGGGCAGGCCGGCCTTGCCGGATTTGCTGCCTCTATACGTATAGGTGCTATCGAGGGTTTCCCGGATGATGCGGATGTCATGGTCGTCAAACACCGGCACGGTGCAGCCTACGTCGGACAATACGTCTTTATAAGCATCCGTGGCGCTCTGGGTGGTGACAAAAGGCTCGAAGAACGGCTGGCTGACGAAGGTCTGGTAGCTGGCCTTGCCGGATTCCTTGCGGCCCTCGGCCTGGTTGCGCTCGTCGAAGTGGCCGGGCATCACGTTGCCGTCGAAGAAATAGCGCTGCATGCCGCCGCCATAGCCTTCGTGCTGGGCGTTCAGGGCATAGAAGAACTGGGTAGAGGCGCCGGGCTTATAATAATTACCCACGAAGTTCACCTCGCGGGCGCCGCCGTCGGTGGCCCGGTTGGCCCAGTTGTACACCACGTTGTTGCGGATATCCATTTTTCCCAGGTAGTCGCCGTCGCCGTTGACGCCGCCGGCCAGGCTCCAGTTGCGGCCCGAGCAGTGCGCCAGCAGGTTGTGGTGGAAGCTGCCCACCTCGCCGCCGATGCTGCCGGCAAAGCCATGGGCCTTGCCTTCGCCGTATTTACTGTGGCCGGCAATGTTCAGGGCCTCGGAGATGATGGTGCGCTGCAGGGTGATGTTGTGGGCACCGCGGGAGCTGAAGCCCTCGTCGATGGTCCAGCTGATGGAGCAGTGGTCCACGATGCTGTTGTCGGCACCGGTCAGGCCCATGCCGTCGTAGGTGCGGCCGGCACCCAGGCGTACCCGCATGAAGCGCACCACGTTGTCGTCGCCAACGATGCCCAGCGGCGCGCCGGCAATGCAAATGCCTTTGCCGGGAGCGGTCTGGCCGGCCAGGGTGATGTATTTCTGAGAGAGGGTCAGGCGTTCCTGCAGGCGGATGATGCCCGATACGTCGAACACGATGGTGCGGGGGCCGATATCGTTGGTCACGGCTTCGCGCAGGCTGCCGGGACCCGAATCATTGAGGTTGGTGACATGCACCACCTTGCCGCCGCGTCCGCCGCGGGCATAGCGGCCGTAGCCTTCGGCGCCGGCAAAGGCCAGTTGCCGCGGGCGGAAATACCATACCCGTCCCTTAGTGGCTTTGCCGTCGGCCCCAATTTCATCCACCCGCCAGAAGTAGGTATTCATGCCGTACAGGTCGTTTACGGTTTGTTCGGTGGCTTTTGTCCGGCCTTTAAAGGCGGGAGAGGCAGTAGTAGCCGCGGCCACGGTGGCCGAGTCGGTACCCACATACACTTCGTGGGCCACAGCCTGGGGCGCCGCTTTCCATTGCAGCACCAGGCTGCGGTTGTCGGCGTCGGCATGCTCTTCGCCGTTGCGCGGGAAGGGCAGGCGCGCCGCTTCCTTGATATTAGAGGTATTCAGCTCGAAGCCGTTGATAACGATGCCCGTGGCGGCGGCGCCCGGAGCGTTTTCGAACAGCACCACCACGTCCTTTCCTTTCTGGGCGGTCACCTGCAGGTAGGCGGTCTGGCAGTCGCTATTTCCCAACACCCGCTGCGAGGGCACCAGTGCGCTCACCTGCCGCTTGCCGTCCACCGAAATGGAGAGGGGCCCGGGTTTATTGGTGGCTCCGCGGAGGCTGTTGTGATACGTCAGCAGGGTATGCTTGCCGGCGGGCAGGCCGCTGATGCGCAGTTCCAGGGCGCCGCCGGCGCTGCCTTCGAGCACCAGGCCGTCGCCGGCCAGCTTGGCATAGTTCGGCGCCTGTACGGCGGTCTTATAATAGGTTCCCGACAGGCGGCTGCCGGCGCCCTTTTGGGAAAAAGCAAAGGTGATGCCCCGGAGCGACAGCTTATTGGCCCCCTCCGACTGTACGGGCCAGGGGATAAAGCCCAGTTCATTCACTTCGGCCTCGCGGCGGTCGGCGATATTGAGGTCAACCTTCAATTGGGGGGTCTGGGCCTTCGAGAGCGCGGGCAGCAACAGGCAGGAGGCAAGGCCACAGAAGAGGGCCGCGGAACTTTTCATGTAGATGTTATTTGTATTACCCCTTAGGGCAATCGTTTATTAGCATACACCCAAAGGCGCCCATTCAACCACATCCGGGAAAACTTTTTTTTCGCTTACCGCAGGCACTGGAGCTTTTTGCGGATAAAGGCGATGGCGCGGGCGTTCTGGTTGCGGACGGTTTGGATGTTCAGTTGCAGTTTTTTGGCGATGTCCTGGTAGGGCATTTGTTCTTTGTACAGCAGTTCAAACACGCGCCGGCATTCGGTGGGCAGGTCTTCCGCCGCCTGGAAGATCAGTTCCAGCGCCGAGGTTTCCAGCTTTTCGTTCTCGAAATGGGCTTCATTGTGGTTGAGGGTACCGAGGTAGTCGTTAAAATGCTTTTCCTGCCGTTTTTCGCGTTTGAGGTAGTTGAGGCTACCGTTTTTGACCGCTTCGTACAGGTAGCCCTGGAGGTGGTCCATACCGGAGAAGGTCACGGTGGAGCGGAAGGTTTTGATGAAGACGTCCACTACGATCTCTTCCGCCGCATGCCGACTCACCACCAGCTTTTCCGCGAAGTAGCAGAGCGAGCCATAGAACCGGTTGTACACCTCTTCCAAAGCTTTTTCTTCCCTATTCTGGAAGCGGTATAGTATTTCAGCGTCGGATTGGAGTGCCCCGTCGTAGCGGAATTTCATCGTTAGTTTTACTGATTGAACAGGAACATAAAATTAGAACGAACGCTCCCCCTGCGAAATGGGACATTTAGTTGTAATGATGTACTATTTTATTGCAACCACCACCCCTGTTCCCTGCGCCGGCATGGATTTGCGCCTATTTATAAAATAAAAAAAGCATACGACCGGAAACCGGTACGTATGCTCTTGTGCTTTGGTGTTCTATCCTAATAACTATAACCTTTCCGGGAATTTCCAGGATATGCCGGGCTGATCGTAAAATCACCATAGGGGTATAATTTCCCATCCCCACTGATATCCGGAACGCCCCATGCAAAACCTGTGTATTTACTGTCTTTGGGGAAATTGGCATCCATTACCGTAAGCTCAGTAGCGCCGTTTTGCCGGTAAACGGCCGGGTTGTCAAAGGCATTCCAAAGGGGATCCATATGCTTCCAGGTACCCTTGTCGGACCACTCTACGCAGGCATGTCCCACGTAGGAACCATAATAATTAAAGGTCATAAACTTCATGACAGCCGGAATGCCCAATGCCCGCAACATGGTAATGGTCACAACGGACCACTCGTCGCATACGCCCCGGTAGCCTAAATTGCCGATTACCAGTTTATCCGCCCAGGTAAACTCCAGGATGTTGGTGATGTTGGCATCATACAGCATTTTCTCCCGCACTTTCAGCCAGATCCTATAAGCTTTGTCCGAAACTTTTTTTCCGCCCTTGGCCCAATTGATAGCGGTGGTATAGTAGTGGTTCAGGTGGTGAAGATCATTTTCCTCCAGCCAATCATTTTTACGTTGCCTGGCTAATGAAGGCTCATTTGCAGCAGTTATGGGGAAAGGGACAAAGGGCGTCAGGGTTTCCTGGTGATCCGTAGAAACTTTTCTGATCTGGTTGCCTTCTTTGGCTTCGATCTCCCAGCTTAAGGTGTTGCTTTCCCAATTCACCACTGGCCTTTCCGCCAGGATGCTTTCTTTAGTAAATCTTGAACGGGCCGCTTCCAATGCGTGGGCTTTTAATGACTTTTCCCGAACCACGTCAAATGCTTTTACCGCCAAAATGCCCGGGCGCAAATTGGGTTGTTCTTCAAGACCTTCCGCCCTCTTTAACCGGAATGCGATGATATCATTTTTGTCAGGGGACTGGATGATGACGGAATAGTTTCCATCCGCATCCGGACGTGTTTCATGCCATATTTGCGAGCCATGCTCCAGGTTCCATTTTTTATAGCGCGGGTCCTTTACGATTTCCGGGTGACGGCCCACCAGGTGCACAGCATGATTGAAGTTCAGTGCGGTTTTAAGCGGCTTCGCATTGTCGGCGGTTTGATTGGCTTTGCCCGGAACATCGTTGTTGGCTTGGGGCTCCCCGATGACATCCTTTTTGCAAGAGGTCAGGTACATGCCGGTCAGTAAAATGCTAAACAGAAAAATGCGTGAATTGCTCATAAGTCAAGTGTTAAGGGTGAATAGAATGAACCGCGACGGGCTCTTGTGCCTGCAGGGAGCAGCTGCCCGTGGTCCAAGGAAACAGTATAGATGGCGGGGACCGGTGCTTGCCGCACCATGCCCGGCGTTTACGGTAATACAGAAAAGGGAACAGATGTATCGGGGCAGGAGGCGAAGCCGCCAGCCCCCGGGCACGTGCAGGGTAAAGGAAGGGATCCGGTACGTTCTGCTTTTTCAGGGGGTTCTATCTATATAACCGGCCCGGGGAAGATCGTTACCGGCATTTTTAGAAAAAAGAAAAAAGATTTTTGAAAGGGAGATGCCTTAGCTCATGGCACAAGCCACCCATTACAGAAGAGAGCGCTCTGGAATTTGCCGAAGATGGGCAAATGCGTTTCATCCGGCAGCTCATTCAAAAATAACCGGGGGCAGCAGTCTTCCAAAAGCAGGGTAACGTGCTGCTTTAAAGCTATCATGCCGGGGACCCGGTTTGGAGCTACAATCATAAAGCTAATGGTTACCTCTACATAAGACCTTAGGATGAAGTGTCCTTCTCCGGAATACAATTCCGGGGTACGTGGTCTGGCCTAAAATCGACGATGCACGGCATTAAACAAGATTACCTGGAGCGGCCTACATATTTCTTCGGTACTGCCCGCCCACCTCGTACAATGCATGGGTAATTTGTCCCAGGGAGCAGTATTTGACGGTTTCCATCAGTTGCTCAAAGACGTTATCGTTGTTGATGGCGGCCACTTTCAGCCTTTTCAGTTCTTCTTCGCTGCGGTGTTCGTTGCGTTTCTGGAAGGCCTGCAGGTTAAGGATCTGCTGCTCCTTTTCTTCAGTGGTGCTGCGGATCACCTCGCCGGGAAGGACGGTGGGCGAGCCGGCCTTGTTCAGAAACGTATTCACCCCCACCAGCGGCAGGGCGCCGGTATGCTTCTGGTGCTCGTAATACAGGCTTTCCTCCTGGATCTTGTTGCGCTGGTACATCCGCTCCATGGCGCCCAGCACACCGCCCCGGTCGGTCAGGCGGTCGAATTCGGCCAGCACGGCTTCTTCCACCAGGTCGGTCAGCTCTTCCAAGGCAAAGGACCCCTGGAGGTAATTTTCGGTCTTTACCGTTCCCAGCTCCCGGTTGATGATCAGCTGGATAGCCATGGCCCGGCGCACACTCTCCTCGGTAGGCGTGGTAATGGCCTCGTCGTAGGCATTGGTGTGCAGCGAGTTGCAGTTGTCATAGATGGCATAGAGCGCCTGCAGGGTGGTGCGGATGTCGTTGAAGTCGATCTCCTGGGCATGCAGCGAACGGCCGGAGGTCTGGATATGGTACTTTAGCTTTTGCGAACGGTCCGAAGCCCCGTACACGCCCTTCAAAGCCTTTGCCCAGATGCGGCGGGCCACCCGCCCGATGACGCTGTACTCGGGGTCCATGCCGTTGGAAAAGAAGAACGACAGGTTGGGCGCAAAGGCGTCGATGGGCATACCCCTGCTGAGGTAATACTCCACGTAGGTAAAACCGTTGGCCAGGGTAAAGGCCAGTTGGCTGATGGGATTGGCGCCGGCCTCGGCAATGTGGTAGCCCGAGATGGATACGCTGTAAAAGTTACGGACCTTATGCTGGTTGAAGTACTCCTGTACATCGCCCATCAGCTTCAGGGCAAACTCAGTGGAAAAAATACAGGTGTTCTGGGCCTGGTCTTCCTTTAATATATCGGCCTGCACCGTGCCGCGTACCTGCGCCAGGGCCTGGGCTTTCAGGTGATGGTAGGTTTCGGACGGCAATACTTCTTCGCCCGACAAGCCCAATAGGGCCAGGCCTAAGCTATTGGCCTCTACCGGGTGAGCACCGCTATATTCCGGCCGTGCCGCCTGCTGGTATTTATTCGCGAAAGCCTCCTCTACCCTATCCCATTGCTTATGGGTTTCGATCCACTTTTCGCACTGCTGGTCGATGGCGGCATTGAGGAAGAAGGCCAGCAATATTGGCGCCGGGCCGTTGATGGTCATGGACACGGAGGTTTTCGGATCGCAAAGATCAAAGCCACTGTACAGCTTTTTAGCGTCGTCCACGGTGGCGACGCTTACCCCCGAGTTGCCCACCTTGCCGTAGATGTCGGGGCGGTAGCCGGGGTCTTCGCCGTAAAGCGTAACGCTGTCAAAGGCGGTGGACAGCCGCCGGGCGGGCTGACCGGCCGACACATAATGAAAGCGCTTGTTGGTGCGCTCGGGACCGCCCTCGCCGGCAAACATGCGGGTAGGATCTTCGTCCTGGCGGCGCAGCGGGAACACCCCGGCGGTATAGGGGAATTCTCCCGGCAGGTTTTCCTGCAGCTGCCAGCGCAGCAGGTCGCCCCAGTCGTTATACCGGGGGAGCACCACTTTCGGAATGCGGGTACCGCTGAGCGTGGTAGATGTCAGGGACTGCCGGTGCACCTTGTCGCGTACCTGGTATTCAAAAAAGTCGCCCCCATACATTTTCCGCACTTCGGGCCAGGTATCCAGCAGCTTTTTGCAGGCGGGATCCAGCTGGCCTTCCAACTGCCGGCGCAGGCGCTCCAGGTCGGGAGCAAAGGAAGCGTCACTGCCGGCGGCGTCGAGCACACCCTTCAGCTGGTACAGCTTCGTAGCCAGGGCGCCCTGTTCGGCGGCCCACTGGTTGTACCGGCGGTTGTGCTCGGAAATCTCCGACAGGTAGCGCACCCTCTTGGGCGGGATGATCTGGGAGCGGTTGGCGGTGTCCCGGAGGTGGGGATGTACTTCCACCGGGCCGAAATTGGTCCCGGTCTTTTGTTCGATGGCCAGCACCAGCTTTTCAAACAGCTCGTTCACGCCGGCATCATTAAACTGGGCGGCGATGGTGCCGATTACCGGCAGGTCCTCGTCTTTTGCCGTCCAGAGGTTGTGGTTGCGCTTGTACTGCTTGCGCACGTCGTGCAGGGCATCCAGGGCCCCGGCCTTGTCAAATTTGTTGATGGCCACCAGGTCGGCATAATCGAGCATGTTGATCTTTTCGAGCTGGGAGGCGGCGCCGTATTCGGGGGTCATCACATACAGGCTGAGGTCGCAGTAGTCGAGCACCGAGGTATCGCTCTGCCCTACCCCGGCCGACTCGAGGATGACCAGGTCGAAACCGGCTCCTTTGCAGATATCGAGGGCTTCCTGTACGTGGCGGCTCAGGGAGGCATCGTTGGCGCGGGTGGCCATGGAGCGCATATAAGCACGGGGCGAGGAAATGGCGTTCATGCGGATGCGGTCGCCCAGCAGGGCCCCGCCGGTCTTGCGGCGCGAGGGGTCGACCGAGATCACGGCCACGGTCTTTTTGGTAAACGTGTAGAGGAAGCGGCGCACGATCTCGTCGGTCACGGACGATTTGCCGGCCCCGCCGGTGCCAGTGATCCCAAGGACAGGCGGTGTGGACGAGCCCTCTGCTGGCGCAGGAGGCACAGGCAGTCCATTTTCCGCCAGGGTGATCGCACGGGCTATCTGCCGTATATCTTTTGCCTCTTCCAGCGGAAGTTTATCGCTGTTCCATTGCCCGGTTGCCTGCCAATAATCGGCGGCGCCACCCTCCCGGGTCCGGACAATGACATCTTCGATCATGCCTTCGAGACCCATTTTCCGTCCGTCGTCCGGGGCGTAAATACGGGCAATGCCGTACTGGTGCAGCTCCTCGATCTCCGCGGGCAGGATGGTGCCGCCGCCGCCGCCGAAAATTTTGATATGGCCGCAGCCGGCCGTGTCGAGCAGGTCTTTCATGTACTTGAAAAACTCCAGGTGCCCACCCTGGTAGGAGGTGATGGCGATGGCATGCACGTCCTCTTCAATGGCGGCCTCTACAATTTCATGGACGGGGCGGTTGTGCCCGAGGTGGATGATCTCCACCCCTTTGCTTTGCAACACGCGGCGCATAATATTGATGGCAGCATCGTGGCCGTCGAACAGCGAAGCAGCCGTCACCATGCGCAGGGTGGTCGAAGGAGTCTTTTCCATAAGAGCGTAAAAGTACAATTTACGACTTGCGTCAGGAATTGGTTAATTGGTTAATTGGGCATCAGGCCGGACAGGCAAATAGGAGCCTTCCCCCTAAAGACCTAATATCCCAATTAACCAATTAACAAATTCCCCATTCCTTATCCGGCCTAACATCGTTAATTTTGCGGCTCAATTTTATAGTATGACGCGTAAGCAGGAACTCGTACAGGACGTTGTGATCAAGTTCGCCGGCGACAGCGGCGACGGGATGCAACTGACCGGAACCCAATTTACCAATAATACCGCCCTCCTGGGAGCCGACCTCTCGACCTTCCCTGACTTCCCGGCCGAGATCCGGGCGCCCCAGGGCACCCTGCCGGGCGTGAGCGGCTTTCAACTCCGTTTTTCCAGCGAAAGCATCCATACCCCCGGCGATGCCTGGGACGTGCTGGTGGCCATGAACGCCGCCGCCCTCAAAACCAACCTTAAAAACCTGAAAAAAGGCGGCAAGGTCATCGTCAATACCGATGGCTTCGACGTCAAGAACCTGCGCCTGGCCAACTACCCCGAAGGCCAGAACCCTTTGGAAAACAATAGCCTGGAGGGCTACGAGGTCATCCGTATGGACGTGACCAAGATGACCCGCGAAGCCCTGAAGGACATCCCCATGGGCACCAAGGAAAAGGATCGCGCCAAAAACATGTTCGTCCTCGGCTTCCTCTACTGGATGTACGACCGCGACATGAAGAGCACCGAGCAGTTCCTGGAAGAAAAGTTCTCCAAAAAGGCCGAGATCCTGGAAAGCAACCTCAAAGTGCTGCGGGCCGGCTACCACTACGGCGACACCACCGAAACCTTTACCACCCAGTATAAAGTGGACAAAGCCCGCATCGAAGCCGGCAACTACCGCTCCATCATGGGCAACCAGGCACTGGCCTACGGCCTCATCGCCGCCTCGGTGAAAAGCGGACTGCCCCTGTTCCTGGGCACCTACCCCATCACCCCGGCTTCCGACATCCTCCACGAGCTGAGCAAGCATAAAAACTTCGGCATCCGCACCTTCCAGGCGGAAGACGAGATCGCCGGCATCACCTCCGCCATCGGCGCGGCCTATGGCGGCCACCTGGGCATTACCACCACCTCCGGCCCCGGCATGGCCCTGAAAACCGAGGCCATGGGCCTGGCCACCATGCTGGAGATCCCCCTGGTGATCGTGGACGTGCAGCGCGGCGGCCCCTCTACCGGCCTGCCCACCAAAACCGAGCAGAGCGACCTGCTGCAGGCCTACTACGGCCGCAACGGCGAATGCCCCATGCCGGTGCTGGCTTCCTCCACCCCCAGCGACTGCTTTGATATGGCCTACGAAGCCGTACGCATCGCCGTGGAGCACATGACCCCGGTGATCCTGCTGAGCGACGGCTATATCGCCAACGGCGCCGAGCCCTGGAAATACCCCTCCTCGGAACACCTGGCCCCCATCCACGTGAAGTTCAAGACCGAGCTGGGCCACGAGGAAGTGAAGTTCAAGCCCTACCAGCGCGATGAAAAGGGCGTCCGCCCCTGGGCCGTGCCGGGCACCCCCGGCCTCGAGCACCGCATCGGCGGCCTGGAAAAGGAAAATATTACCGGCAACGTCAGCTACGACCCGGAAAACCACCAGCTGATGGTGAAGCTGCGCCAGGAAAAGGTGGACAAGATCGCCTCCTACATCCCCGACCAGGAGATCGACAACGGTCCGCTGAAGGGCGATGTACTGGTGCTGGCCTGGGGCTCGACCTATGGCGTGGTGAAAACCGCCGTGGAAGAGCTGCTGAAGGAAGGCCACAGCGTGGCCCATGCCCACCTGCGCTACATGCGCCCCTTCCCCAAAAACCTCGGCGAGATTCTGCACAACTACAAAACCGTGCTGATCCCCGAGATCAACAACGGCCAGCTGGTAAAGATCATCCGCAGCGAATTCCTGATCAACGCCAAAGCCTACAACAAGATCATGGGCGTACCCATCACCAAGGCCGAACTGCTGGAAACGATCAAGGTGCATTTGAAGCCTGCCCTGGCGTAAGGGAAAGGGAATTGGTAAATTGGTTAATTGGGGTATTAGGGCCTTCGGTCACTTTATCCTAACTATATCAGAATAAAAAAGGTCAATGAACGCAACTTCATTGACCTTTTTTATTTTATTAACTAATAAACAACCAGTAAACCGGAGTATACCCAACTCAGGAACATAGGAGCTCAGGAACTCAGGAACTGAACTCTGGAACTTCAGTTAGTAGTCAATAACCGGCATCCGCGTACTGGCCGCCGGGTTGCCGCTGGAGAGGGCGGCGACGGCAAAGGCGATGACCGCCACGATCAGTCCCCACATGAAGATGGTGTAGGAGATGCGGAGGTAGCGATATTTGCGGGCCAGCACCACGCCCAGGAAATAAATGTCCTTGATCATACTGTTGTAGAGGTATTCGGAGTCCTTGAGCATTTCGTTCATGGCCCAGTTGTATTCGGTCAGGCCCATCTTGTGAAAGTTGCCGAAGAACAGCAGGTTGGTCTTTTTGGTGCGGATGTCGTCCTCGGTAAAGCGGCCGCTGCTGATCGACGGCCGGGTGGCCAGGACGGCAAAGATGATGGCCGCCAGGCAAACCGACAGCAGGATCACCGTGGGAATAATGTATTGCGGGTAAAACGCCAGGCGGGCCAGCAGCACCGTCAGGCTGACCGACAGGATGATGGAATTGACCGAGATCATGATGTTGGCCTTGCTGTCGGCCATGGAACTCAGCTCGAAGTGGTTGTTGCTGGTGGTGCGGAACATGGTCTGCACGCCCCGGGCGGTGTTCTTCTGCTTTGCCTTTTCGTCCTCCGTGCCGTCGAAGGCGGCTTTGGCGGGCACGTAGGGAAAGAGCTCCTCCTCGCCTTTTTTTTCTACTTCCTTCTTCACGTCCTTTTTCTTTTTCAGCGAAGCCAGGTTCTCTTCCTTGCGGGGCTCGAGGAACTCGCGGCCGTAATCGGTAAAATAGGTATGGCCCGAAAGAAAGCTGAGGTTGTTCTTCCGCCAGTCGTTCTTCGAGATCTTTTTGCCGTACAGGGTCTCCTGTTCCTGCCGCAGCAGCTGGTTGCGGGCCTTAAAGTCCTCGGTGGCCAGGTGGTAGAGGTCGGCGTCACAGAGGATTTTTTCCACCAGGCTTACCGGCGACTGGGGCATGCGGGTGGCTTCGATGCAGGAGCTGACCCGCTGCACCAGGGCTTCCTCGAGGCGGTTGTCGCCCAGGAAAGCGGTGGCGATGCGGATGCTTTCCTGCTCGTGGCCGGCGGCGCTGCCGATGGAATAGCCCGTATCGTGAAACCAGGCCGCCAGCAACAGCACCAGGCGGTCCTCCTCTTCCAGCTTGTAGTGATCCGCCATATGGCTGCAGGCTTCCACCACGTCCTCGGTATGCTCGATATTATGAAAAACAAACTGCGGCTTCACTTTATGGGTGAAGATCTCCGTTACATAGTTCCGTGCTGCCGCTAACAATTGTTCATGCGTCTCGTTCATGGCTGGTGCATTGTTTGATATTAAAGGTATTAAATGATGAGAAAGATATTTCAAACCCAATGCCCGGCTTCCCGAATCTGGTGGGCCGGCCTGTGCGGGCTGCTGCTGGCATGCTCCAACAGCCATCGCTCCTCCCCTGAAGGCTACAACCTGCGGAAGCCGGTCAAGCGGGAACTGGGAAAAGACCTCAACGAGATTTCGGGGATCGCCTTCAGTCCCACCCTCCAGAGCCTGCTCTCCATTTCGGACAGCAAACGCAAGGTGGTGCGCATCGACCTGCAGCGCCAAAAGCTCAAAAACCATGTCGAAAAGTTCTACCACCAGAGCGACTTCGAAGATATTGTGCTGGTAGACTCGCTGGTGTATGTGCTGATCAGCGACGGTACGATCCTGTCCATGCCGCTGAGCGCCCGGGATTCCACACAAACAGTGGCCTACCCCTTCTGGTCGAAGGACAAAAACGATTTTGAAACGCTGTACTACGACCCCTCCGAACAGGCGCTGGTCATGCTGTGCAAGGATTGCGCAGCCGAAAAAGGCCAGCACGTACGTACGGCCTACCGCTTCGACCTGGCCCGGAAACAATTCGACTCTTCGGCCTTCTACACCATTAGCACTGCAGAGGTAAAAGCCCTCCTCAAAAAAGACGATGCCGACTTCCGTCCTTCGGCCGCCGCCATTCATCCCCTGGACGGCCGCCTCTATATTCTTTCCTCTGCAGGGCAGCTGCTGGTGGTGACCGATACCCGTGGCAAAGTTTTGGCAGCATACCCCCTCAACCCCGACCTGTTTCCCCAGGCCGAGGGCCTTGCCTTTTCGCCCAGCGGCACGATGTTCATTACCAACGAAGGAAAATACGGCAAAGCCAACCTGCTGGTGTTTCCTTATTATAAACGGCCAAGGGCACCAAAGGGCGTACAGAAACCCGCACCCTCCGAATGAAAACAGAATCTTAAACCGATGATCATGAAAAGAGAATTGTTGCTGCTCGTAAGCTTCTTTCTATCTATCGTTACCCTTGCACAAACCGACAGCATCAACCAGCGCATCTTTTTGATCGGCGATGCCGGCGAGCTGGTAGGCGAAACCCACCCCGTGGTAGACTGGCTGAAAAAGAACGTGGACTGGAACGATGAAAAAAATACCGCCCTCTTCCTGGGCGACAATATTTACCCCCTGGGCCTGCCCATGGAAGGCGACCCCACCTACCCGCAGGCCAAGAAAATCCTGGATTACCAGATGAGCCTGGTGAAAGGCAAAAAGGCCAGGGCCTTCTTCATCCCCGGCAACCACGACTGGCGCAATGGCAAGATGGGCGGCTGGCAACAGGCCATGAACCAGCAGAACTATATCAACTCCCAGGAGCTGCCGAACGTGCAGGCCTACCCGCTCAACGGCTGCCCCGGCCCCGTAGAGGTGGTGCTCAGCGACAAGGTGGTGACCGTACTGATCGACAGCGAATGGTTCCTCTACATCCACGACAAGCCCGGCCCCGGCTCGGACTGCCAGTCCAAAACCCTCGACGAATTCATTACCGAGCTGCGCGAGATCCTCGCCTCCCACCCCGACCACCTGATGGTGATCGCCATGCACCATCCTTTGCGCTCCTATGGCGTGCACGGCGGCGACTATTCGTGGAAAAGCTACATCTTTCCTTTTACCGATCGCTACCCCAACCTGTACTTTCCCCTGCCGGTGCTGGGCGCCGTTTATCCCATTGCCCGCGGCTACTTCGGCAACCTGCAGGACGTACGCCACCCCCTGTACCGCACCATGGCCGGCGCCATCGAGGAAGCCATGAAAACCCACCGCAACCCCATCCACGTGGCCGGCCACGACCACAGCCTGCAACTGCTGATGAAGGACAGCATTCCCTATATCGTCGCCGGCTCGGGCAGCAACATCAGCCGGGCCCGGGTAAAACGATACACCCGCTTTGCCGACGTCAGCTTTGGCTTCTCCGTGATCGAAGTGTGGAACAGCGGCAAGGTCCAGACGAAGTTCTACAACATCCAGAGCGCCGACATGTCGAAACCCACCTTCGTGCAGGACCTGAAGCCCATCACTCCCGACAGCACGCACCTCTCCCCCGCCACCATCGACACCCTGGCGCCGCTGCCCGAATACGTGGTGGCCCGGGCCAACCCCAGCCTGAAAGGCAGCGGCTTCAAACACTTTTTCATGGGCAAAAACTACCGCCGCGAATGGACCCAGGAAGTAAAGGTGCCGGTGCTGGACCTGGGAAAGGAACAGGGCGGGCTGGAGCCCAAACGGCAGGGCGGCGGCAAACAAACCAAATCGCTGCGCCTGGTGGACTCCACCGGCAAAGAATGGGTGCTCCGCTCCATTGAAAAATTCCCCGAGGCCGCCATCCCGCCTGACCTGCGGCAAACCTTCGCCCGCGACATCGTGGAGGACGGCATCTCGGCCTCCTACCCCTTTGCCTCGCTGTCGATGCCGCCGATCGACAAGGCCGCCCAGGTGCCCTACCTCCGCCGCAAGCTGGTGTACATCCCCGACGACCCGCGACTGGACCGCTTCCGCAAAGGCTTTAAAAACACCATGGCCATCCTGGAAGAACGTGAGCCCGACCATATCAAAAAGACGTATAATACCGACGAGCTGGTGCTGCGCCTGGCCAAGGACAACGACGACCACATCGACCAGAAGGCCGTGCTGCGCGCCCGCCTGGTGGACAACTTTGTCATGGACCTCGACCGCCATGAGGACCAGTGGCGCTGGGCCACCCGCGATACCGGCAAGGGTAAGCTGTACTTCCCCATCCCGCGCGACCACGACCAAGCGTTTTACGTCAACCAGGGACTGATTCCGCACCTGGCCAAAAAACCCTGGTACGTACCCGAGCTGCAGGGCTTTGAAGCCGAAGCCGATAACATCAAAACCTTTAACCGGGCGGCCCGCAACTTCGACCGTGCCTTCATGAACCAGCTGTCCGAGGCGGACTGGAAGGTCCAGATCGATACCTTCCTGGCCCGGATGACCGATGCCGTCATTGACAGCAGCCTGCGCCGTCAGCCCAAAGAGATCCAGGGATACTCGCTGCCCCGGATCACCCGCACCCTGAAGCAAAGGCGGCAGTATTTTCAAAAAGAAATGCTGAAGTACTATAAGTTCCTTTCCAAAGAGGTGAACGTGGTGGGCACCAACCAGCGCGAGCTGTTCCGCGTGGAGCGGCAGGAGGACGGCCAGGTGCACGTGCTGGTAAACAAGATCGATAAGGATGGCCAGTTGTCCTCAAAAGTGTATGAGCGCCTGTTCGACCCCAGCGTCACAAAGGGGATAAACCTCTACGGCCTGGCCGACGACGACAGCTTCGTAGTGGCCGGCGGCACTTCCCGGATCACCACCCGCCTCATCGGCGGCTCGGGCAAGGACCATTTTATCACCAACAGCACCGGCGGGCGGGTAAAGATTTATGATGTATCGTTCGAGGAAAACCGGTTTTCAGGCACCGGCAGGGTGGACAAGAAAGTCACCAAAGACCCGCAGAACAATACCTACAACCGGCTGTTCTACCAGTACAACTTCCTCAACCCCGGCATTTCGCTGGAATACAATGTCGACGACGGCCTGTTTGCCGGCGCCAGCCTGGAGCTTACCCGGCGCGGCTTCCGCAAGGAACCCTACGCCATGCGCCAGTATATCAAGGCCACCCATGCCGCCCTCACCAAGTCGTACCATTTCCGCTACGAGGCCGACTACCAGAAGGTGCTGAAGAATGCCGACCTGACCGTTCGCGGCGACCTGAAGGCGCCGATCAACGTCACGAACTTCTTCGGCCTCGGCAACAACACCGTTTTCGACAAATCAAAACCCGGGGGTATTCAGTATTACCGCACCCGCTACAATACCGGCACCTTTACGGTTGCGCTGCGCAAGCAGCTGCAGTCGTGGATGCGCTTCAGTTTTGGCCCCGCCTTCCAGTATTTCCACCTGCATGAGGAGGAAAACAAGAACCGTTTTGTGGCCAATACGGCCCTGAACGGGCTGGGCGCCGCCGACCTCTACCGGCGGAGGATGTACGCGGGTCCCGAGGTCAGCCTGGAGATCAACTCGAAGAACAATGCGGTGCTGCCCACCCGCGGCGCGGTGGTCCATACGTATGCCCGCTCGCTGTTCGGCCTGAACGGCTCCAGCCAGAACGTCACCCAGTTGGGGATGGACCTGAGCATCTTTATGAGCATTGTGCCCCAAACCCGCTTTGTGCTGGCCACCCGCTTTGGCTGGGGACACAACATCGGACATTTTGAATTTCAGCAGGCCCAGTACCTGAGCGGGCCGGACAACCTGCGGGGTTATCGCAAGCAGCGCTTTGCCGGCCGCACCATGGCCTTCAACAATACCGAGATCCGTGTGAAGCTGGCGGACTTCAACACCTACCTGTTCCCCGGTGCCATTGGACTTCTGGCCTTTCATGATGTCGGGCGTGTCTGGAACAGGGGCGAATCGTCGCATCGCTGGCATACAGGTTATGGCGGCGGCCTCTGGCTGGCACCCATCCGGCGCTTCGTGGTGACCGCCTCCCTGATGGCGTCCAAGGAAGAACGCGGGATGCCGCTGGTGACCTTCGGCTTCCAGTTTTAATACGCCTTTGGCGGGAACACAAAAAAAGCAGCCGTTGCGGGCTGCTTTTTTTGTGTTTTATTGTTGAAGCTATTCGGGGCTTATTTCACGATGGAGAAGTCGATCCTGGTAGACTTACCGTTCACCGTGGCTTTCAGGCTGTACTTGCCCGTCTTGGCGGTCCAGCTCTT
>NZ_JBBBEI010000035.1:0-4720 GCF_037132455.1 Huijunlia imazamoxiresistens
GGAGGCCAGGAGCTGAAGCTGGAGGGTGAAACCCCGGTTCAGGCAGGCTCTTTTACGGCCGGTGCGGACTGGAAGGAAGTCAGTTTTTCCAAAACCGTGGAAGGCCGTTACCTGTGCCTGGAAGCGCTGACCAGCCAGCAGCCGGGTGACCCCCTGAGCACGGTAGCGGAGCTGGAGCTGACGGGCGCTGATGGTAGGGCCCTGCCCACCACCAAATGGAGCGTGGTCTATGCCAGCAGCGAAGAGGTGACCTCTGCCAACCACAGCGCCGACAAGCTGTACGACCTGCAGGAATCCACCTTCTGGCAAAGCCAGTCGGTAGGAGCGAAGCCACAGCATCCCCACCAGGTAGTGATCGACCTGGGCGAGGTGCGATCCATCAGGGGCTTCCGCTACCTGCCCCGGTCGGACAAGCGCAGCGAGGGCATGCTGAAAGACTACAAGCTGTATTTCAAAACCAGCCCCTTTAAATTTTAAGAACATCAGCAGTTACCACTTACCTTACAGCCCGCCGGTCCCCGGCGGGCTTTTTCTATTCAGTTTCAGGATGGGTCAGGAAGGTTGGCCTTCCTTCAAAATTAACTTTACCGCCTCATACACTTAATTCGCTTGTACTATGAAATGGATACGCAATTGTTTCAAAGCCTTCCTGGCACTTTGTTCCCTCCTGGCCTTTTCCCCAATAAATGCCCAGGTGAAGCTGCCCTCCCTGATCGCCGACCATATGGTGCTGCAGCAAAAAAGCAACGCCGCCCTCTGGGGATGGGCGCAGCCGGGAGAAAAAGTGACCATCACTACCAGCTGGAACCGCCAATCCACCACCGCCACCGCCGACGCCACGGGCAAATGGACTGCCTCCGTGCCCACCGCCAAAGCCGGCGGCCCCTACACCATCACTTTCCGCGCCAGCAACGAGCTGACGGTTTCCGACGTGCTCCTGGGCGAAGTATGGCTGGCTTCGGGTCAATCCAACATGGAGTTCTTCGTCACCAAAACCGCCAGCTCCTCCTATACCGGTGTCCCGGATTACCAGCAGGAGATCAAGGAAGCCAACTTCCCCCTGATCCGCCAGATCGACGTCCCTAATAAAGTGGCCGACACGCCGCAGCAAAACTTTACCGGAACCTGGAAAGTGTGTTCGCCCCAGACGGCGGATACCTTTTCCGCCGTGGCCTACTTCTTCGCCCGCAAGGTCCACCGCGAAACGGGTTACCCCGTCGGCATCATCAACGCCACCTGGGGCGGCACCCCCGCTGAAGCCTGGACCAAACGCTCCGTGCTCCAGGGAGACAAGGACTTCCAAACCATCCTGGACCGCTACGACGAGAATGTAAAAAAATACCCCGAAGCCAATGCCGCCTACCGGCAGGCCCTGGAAAACTGGAGGGCCGATACCAGCCGCTCCAAAGGCGCCCAGCCCCGTCCGCCGGTAGGTCCCAACCACAACAACTCGCCCGCCAAGCTTTATAACGGCATGATCGCCCCGCTGCAGCCCTACAGCCTCAAAGGCGTGATCTGGTACCAGGGCGAGAACAATGCCGAAAGGGCCTACCAGTACCGCCGCCTGTTCCCTGCCATGATCCGCAACTGGCGCGACGACTTCAAAAACGCGAAGCTGCCGTTCTACTTCGTACAGATCTCGCCGCACCGCAGCCAGAACCCCGAGATCCGCGAAGCCCAGCTCATGACCTACCGCTCCGTTCCGTATACCGGCATGGCCGTAACCACCGACAACGGCGACTCGCTGGACATCCATCCCCGCAACAAAAAGCTGGTAGGCGAGCGGCTCTCACTCTGGGCCCTCAAAAATGAATACGGCAAAAAAGACCGGATCGTTTCCGGTCCCCTGTACAAATCCCTGAAAATCGAGGGCAACAAAGCCCTCATCGAATTTGATTTTACCGGTGGCGGCCTGGTGGCCCAGGGAGGCGGCGACCTGAATGAATTTACCATTGCCGGGGCTGACCAAAACTTCGTGCCTGCCCAAGCGGTGATCGAAGGCAACAAGGTGGTGGTGTGGAGCGAGGCTGTGGCCGCCCCCGTGGCCGTGCGCTTCGCCTGGCGCAACGTGCCGAAACCCAACCTGTTCAACAAAGCCGGCCTGCCGGCCTCACCTTTCCGCACCGACAGCTGGAAAGGCCAGACGGAGGGTAAGAATTAGCAGCATATTCTTCGTATTATCTTCGAAAAAAGCACGCAACTGTTTTGGTTGCGTGCTTTTTGATGAAAATACCCCCTAAATTGAAGAATACTCCCCCTATATTCACTGTTTATTGCGCTAAAATTGCATCCGTTGTTTTTAGTTACGGAAGTGGCCAAGGGATGCCTGCGCAGATGGACCCGTTCTCAAAAATTAAAAACATACAGTAACGCTTAATGAAACAGACCATGGCAAAAAATAAGGTATTGGTAACCGGCGGATTGGGCTTTATCGGCTCGCATACCGTCGTGGAATTGATCGCGGCAGGCTTTGAAGTAGTGATCGCCGACAACCTCAGTAACTCCGAAGCGTTCATCCTGGACCGCATCGAGCAGATCAGCGGACAGCGGCCCGCCTTCTACCCCTCCGACCTCTGCTCCCTGGAGGCCGTGCGGCAGCTGTATGCCGAACATCCCGATATCCAGGTGGCCATCCACTTCGCCGCCTATAAAGCGGTGGGCGAGTCGGTAAAGTTCCCGCTGAAGTATTTTCAGAACAACCTGGTCTCCCTGCTCAACCTGCTGGAAGTGATGGAAGAGGTCGGGGCCCCCCATCTCGTTTTCTCTTCCTCCGCCACCGTGTACGGCCAGCCCGACGAGCTGCCGGCCCGGGAAGATACCCCGTTTAAAAAGGCCCTCTCCGCCTATGGCTCCACAAAGCAGATGGGAGAGGAGATCCTGGAAAAAGTGGCCGGCGCCGGTAAGCTGAAAACCATCGCCCTGCGCTACTTCAATCCCGTGGGGGCGCATCCCTCGGCCCTGATCGGCGAGCTGCCCCGCGGCGTGCCCAACAACCTGATGCCCTTCCTGACGCAGGCCGTGATCGGCAAGCGGGGCGAGCTGGTGGTGTTTGGCAATGACTACAATACCCCGGATGGTACCGCCGTGCGGGATTACATCCACGTCGTGGACCTGGGCAAGGCCCACGTGAAAGCCTGCGAGCACCTGCTGGAAGGCCGCGGCAAGGAAGCCTTCGAAGTGTTCAACATCGGTACCGGCAGGGGCAACAGCGTGCTGGAAGTGATCCAGGCCTTTGAAAAGATCAATGGCGTAAAAGTGCCCTACAGCATCGGTCCCCGCCGCGAAGGCGATGCCGAACAAAACTATGCCGACGCCACCAAAGCCAATACGGAGCTGGGCTGGAACGCGGAACTCGACCTGGAAGATATGGTCCGCGACGCCTGGCGCTGGGAACAGGCCATTGGTGGGAAGTAGGGACGATGGACAATGGTCAATAGTCATTGGCCAATGACCATGGACAAATGTCTCATGACCATTGTCCATTGACTAATAACTCCGTAAATCGTGAAATTCGTAATATATGAGAAGATTGCTTTGTGCCCTGAGCCTGCTCTCGGGCACCGTGTTTGCCCAGGGCGTCCAGAACGACTGGGAAAACCCGGCCCTGGTAGACCAGAATAAAGAAAAGCCCCATGCTACCTTTATGCTGTTCGCCAATGCACCGGACGTGAAGAGCGACGACTACAGCCGCTCGCCTTACTACCGCTCGCTGAACGGAACCTGGAAGTTCCGCTACACCGACCGGCATGCCGACCGCCCCCTGGATTTTTACCGCCCCGGCCTGGATGAATCGCAATGGAGCGACCTGGCCGTGCCCTCCAACTGGGAACGGCAGGGTTTCGGCATCCCCATCTATACCAACATTACGTATCCTTACCCGAAGAATCCGCCCTTTATCGGCGCGAACAACCCCGTGGGCACCTACCGCCGCCAGTTTAGCGTTCCGGAAAACTGGGACGGCCGCGAAGTGTTCCTGCATTTCGGTTCCATTACCGGCTGTGCCTTCGTGTACGTGAACGGCGAAAAAGTGGGCATGACCAAGGTCTCCAAATCGCCCGCCGAATTCAATATTTCCAAGTACCTCAAGAAAGGCAATAACCTGCTGGCCGTGCAGGTGTTCCGCTGGCACGACGGCAGCTACCTCGAGGACCAGGATTTTTTCCGCATCAGCGGCATCGAACGCGATGTGTACCTCGAAGCCCTGCCCAGGGCCACCGTATGGGATTTCTTCCTCAAACCCGACCTGGACGCCCAATACAAGAACGGCCTTTTCAGCGCCGATATCGACCTGCGCCAGTTTGCCGGCAACAGCCAGAAAGCCGGTTCCGTTTCGGTGGACATCCAGGATAAAGCGGGAAAGACCGTATTCAGCCAGCAACAGAAATTTGCCTTCGCAGCGGACAGCCTGCAGACGGTGCGCTTTGCCGGAACGGTAAAGAACCCGCTGAAGTGGAGCGCTGAAACACCCCACCTGTACGACTGCATCATCACCCTTAAAGACCAAAAAGGGGCCGTGCAGGCCGTAACCGGCGCCAAGGTCGGTTTCCGCAAGGTGGAGATCAAAAACGCACAACTGCTGGTCAACGGCGTGCCTACCTATGTACACGGCGTGAACCGCCACGAGCACGACCCCGTTAAGGGACATGTGCCCTCCCGGGAACTGATGCTGAAAGACATCCGCCTGATGAAGCAGCATAACATCAATGCCGTTCGCACCAGC